>JBOGXT010000370.1:0-11185 GCA_050694635.1 Thermoleophilaceae bacterium | reverse complement strand
GTTCCGGTGGCGATCTCGTGCGGCGTGGTTGAGTGCAGCGACAGCTTGGACCGGCCGGCGGCGCTCCTGCGCGCGGCCGACTTCGCCCAGTACAGGGCCAAGCACGCGGGGCCGGGCGTGGCGGTGGAGGCGGCCGATCCCGGCGCGCCGCACGTCCTGCCGGGGCTCGACGGCGCGCGCGCCTTTCGCGACCGGCCCTCGGACTAACCTTCACACACTTGTGTCAAGGTTCGTGTAGGATTGGGGGGACCTTGCTCGCGGAGCGCGACTACATCCAGGCCACGCGTCAGCGCGTCGTCGTGTTCGACGGCGGCATGGGCGCCACGCTGGAGCAGTTCGACCTCACCAAGGAGGACTACGGCGGGCTCGAGGGCAAGTGCCACGAGGCGCTCGTGCTCAACCGGCCGGACGTGATCCAGGGCGTGCACGAGTCGATGCTCGAGGCGGGCGCCGAGGTGCTCGAGACCGACACCTTCCAGGGCTCGCGGCTGAAGCTCGAGGAGTGGGGGCTCGCCGAGCACACGCCCGAGATCAACCGGCGCGCGGCGGAGATCGCTCGCGCGGCGGCCGGCGAGCACCGCTTCGTGGCCGGTTCGATCGGCCCGACCGGCCACCTGCCCGCCAGCGACGACCCCACGCTCGGTCGGATCACCTTCCGCGAGCTGGTCGAGATCTTCACCGAGCAGGCCCGCGGCCTGGTGAAGGGCGGCGCCGACCTGATCATCGTCGAGACCGCCCAGGACATCCTCGAGGTCAAGGCGGCCGTGTTCGGCGCCCGCGAGGCCTTCAAGCTAACCGGGCGCACGCTGCCGATCCAGACGAGCGTGTCGCTGCTCCCGAACGGCGGCAAGATGCTGCTCGGCACGGACATCCAGGCCGTGCTCACCACCCTCACCGCGCTCGACGTCGACGTGATCGGGCTGAACTGCTCGACCGGCCCGGAGGACATGCGCGACGCGATCCGCTACCTCGGCGAGAACAGCCCGCTGCCGATCCACTGCATCCCCAACGCCGGACTCCCGCTCCAGGGCCCCGGGGGCGAGACGATCTTCCCCGAGGAGCCCGACCCGCTGGCGAACACGCTGCAGGAGTTCGTCGAGCGCCACGGCGTCTCGATCGTGGGCGGCTGCTGCGGCACGACCCCAGACCACATCCGCGCGATAGTCGATCGAGTCGGGGGGCGCGAGGCCCGCCCGCGGCCCGAGCGCGGCCCCGCGCTCGTCTCGAGCATGATGACCGCCACGCCGCTCGCGCAGGAGCCACGCCCGACGCTGGTGGGCGAGCGCGTCAACTCGCAGGGCTCGCGCAAGGCGAAGGAGCTGCTGCTCGCCGACGACTACGACGGCCTGGTGCAGGTGGCCGAGGACCAGGTGACCGGCGGGGCGCACGTGCTCGACGTGTGCGTCGCGCTGACCGAGCGCCAAGACGAGGACGAGCAGATGCGCGAGGTGGTCAAGCGCATCGCGCTCAGCCAGCCGGCGCCGATCCAGGTCGACTCCACCGAGCCCGACGTCATCCTGGCGGCGCTCGAGCAGATCCCCGGCCGCGCGATCGTCAACTCGATCAACCTCGAGGCGGGCCGCGACAAGCTCGACGTGGTGGTGCCGCTCGCCAAGGCCCACGGCGCAGCCGTGATCGCCCTGACGATCGACGAGGTCGGCATGGCCAAGACCGCCGACCGCAAGCTGGAGGTGGCCCGGCGGATCGTGGAGCTCGCGTGCGACGAGCACGGGCTCGACCGCGAGGCGCTGATCTTCGATGCGCTCACGTTCACGCTCACCACCGGCGACGAGGAGTGGCGCCCCTCGGCCGTCGAGACGATCGAGGGCATCCGCCGCATCAAGGCAGAGCTGCCCGGCGTGAACACGTCGCTGGGCGTGTCGAACGTGTCGTTCGGAGTGTCGCCCGGGGCGCGCGCCGTGCTCAACTCGGTCTTCCTCCACCACTGCGTCGAGGCCGGGCTCGACCTGGCGATGGTCAACCCGAACCACATCACGCCCTATCCGGAGATCCCGGAGGAGGAGCGGGAGCTGACGGACGACCTGGTCTTCAACCGCCGCGAGGACGCGCTCGAGCGGTTCATCGCCCACTTCGAGCAGAAGGGCGAGACCGAGGAGGCCACGGCGGGCGACCCGACCGAGGGCATGGAGCCCGAGGAGGCGCTCCACTTCCACATCCTGCGGCGCAAGAAGGAGGGCGTGGAGGACTGGATCGACCGCTCGGTCGAGAAGATCGGCGCCGTCCCGACCCTCAACGACGTGCTGCTGCCCGCCATGAAGGAGGTGGGCGACAAGTTCGGCGCCGGCGAGCTGATCCTGCCGTTCGTGCTCCAGTCGGCCACGGTGATGAAGCGCGCCGTGGCGCGGCTCGAGAACTACCTCGAGCGGATCGAGGGCCACACGAAGGGCAAGGTCGTGATCGCAACCGTGTTCGGCGACGTGCACGACATCGGCAAGTCGCTCGTCAACACGATCCTGACCAACAACGGCTACACGGTGATCGACCTCGGCAAGCAGGTGCCGGTCGACACGATCATCAACGCCGCCATCGAGCACGAGGCGGATGCGATCGGGCTCTCGGCGCTGCTGGTCTCGACGTCGAAGCAGATGCCGACCTGCGTTCAGGAGCTGCACGAGCGCGGGCTCGAGTTCCCGGTGCTGGTGGGCGGCGCGGCGATCAACCGGGACTTCGGCCGCCGCATCCTCTATCCGAAGGGCAGGGAGTCGGACGAGGTCTACGAGCCGGGCGTCTTCTACTGCAAGGACGCCTTCGTCGGACTGGCGACGGTCGACAAGCTGGTCGACGAAGAGGCGCGCGCGGGGCTGCTCGCCAAGACGCGCGACGAGGCGCGCGGCCTGCGCGAGCAGGGCGAGCGGGTGGACGACGGCCCGCCGGTCACCGATTCCTCCGTGCGCTCGTCGGCGCGCACCGACGTGCCGGTGCCCGAGCCGCCCTTCTGGGGGGTGCGCGAGATCGACGTCGACCTCGACGAGGTCTACCCCTACCTCGACCGTCACGTGCTGTTCAAGCTCCACTGGGGCGGGCGCGGCGTGAAGGGCGAGGAGTGGGAGCGCCTCGTGTCCGAGGACTTCGCCCCGCGGCTCGAGCGCATGTGGCGTGAGCAGGACTACCTGCAGCCGCGCGCCCGGCTGGGCTACTTCCCGGCGGTCGCGGAGGGCAACGAGCTCGTGGTGTTCGACCCCGACTCGCCCGAGCGCGAGCTCGAGCGGCTGGTGTTCCCGCGCCAGCCCAAGCACGACCGCATCTGCCTGACCGACTTCTTCCGCCCGCTTGACTCGGGCGAACGCGACGTGGTGGCGATCCAGGGCGTGACCGTCGGCCCCGAGGTGACCGAGCTGATGGCGCAGCTCGAGAGGGACGGCGAGTTCGCCGAGCAGCTCTTCACGCACGGCCTCGGCGTGCAGACCGCGGAGGGCCTGGCCGAGTGGCTTCACTCCGAGGTGCGGCGCGGGCTCGGGATCGAGCTCGACCAGGGTCGGCGCTATTCCTGGGGCTATCCGGCCTGCCCGGACCAGTCCGAGCACGAGAAGGTGTGGCGCCTGCTCGAGCTGGAGCGGATCGGGATGACGCTCTCGGACGGCTACGCCGTGATGCCCGAGCAGTCGACGGTGGCGATCGCGGCGCACCACCCGCAGGCGGTCTACTTCGGAATGAAGTCCGGCTTCATCCCGAAGAAGAAGGCGCCGGACGAGATGATCGCGGGAACCGAGCGCGGCGGCGAGCTGCCCGCGCGGGCCTAGGCGTAGCCGCCGCTTGCCGCGCCTTGGTCGGAGCGTCCTCGATCGCAACGATCCGGCCGGCGGATTGGCCGATCGTCTGGAAGTTCCGGAGCACTGCGTCTTGAATGAGCGTGGAGCCCGCAAAGGCCTCCGGCCCATCCTCGACGTACTGCTGGATGCGGTCGATGCACTCCTTGATGTGGATCAAGTACAGGCGGTCGTCCCTCACAGGGGCACTGCCTCGTCAAGGATCCGCTCGCGGATGTACCAATGGAGCCCATTGGGCTCCACCACATCCACCCGGCGCTCCAGCAGGTCTTCCAGGTCCTGCCGGAGCCGGCTCAAGTCCAAGAGGCTGCGATCGTGCTCAAGCTCGACAAGGAGGTCGATGTCGCTGTCGGCGTGAGTGTCACCCTCGCGACGGACCCGAATACGCGCACGGTCACCGCCCCATGTGCCCTGGCTATGCGGAGTATGGCCTCGCGGTTCCTCTCGAGGAGGCGGGCAGTACCGGTGCTCGTCGCCACGATCCTTCGATCGCGACGATACCTACCCATTCGGCGGCCCTGCCTTCATCCCGAAAGGAAGTCACCGGACGAGCTGGTCGCGCGGGCTCCGTGGTGATGCCCCAGCGCACCTGCCCGGGTTGGTGGCGGTCACGCTGCCGCCTCTGACGACGATACGGACGTAGAGCGTTGACACAGCAGGATGGCCAGCGACCCGGGAGCCTGAAGGGTTGCGTCCGTCGTGCGGACGGCGAGGTCGCGCGCCACCATGGGCCGCCCGGGAGCAAGCGACGCTCGTTGGAGGGTAGGAGAGGTGGCGCCTCACCGGCGCACGACGGTACTGCCGGGCGGCGGACGGCTAGACCAGGTCCTTCGGCCCGATCGCGCCGGACTGGAAGGCGCGCTCGACGAGCTTGGCGCGCTTCTGGTTCTGGGGCACGTCGCCCACGTCGAACTTCTCGAACAGGGCGCGCATGTGGGTCTTCACGGCGTCGACCGAGAGGAAGAGCTCCTTTGCGATTTCCTGGTTGGTGGCCGGGGTGGCGTACGGGCTGCCGTCCCGGAAGGGGCGGCAGAGCGCGACCAGCACGCGGCGCTGCGCCTCGGAGACCTTCGCCTCCGGACCGCTGTCGCCCGCCAGGCGGGTCTCGCCCGTGTTGCCGGCCGACGGGTCGCGGAAGCGGACAACCGTGGTGCCGAAGCGGACCGAGTCGCCGTCGCGCAGGCGGCGCCGTCCGCTCACGCGCTCGCCGTTGACGAACGTGCCGTTGCGCGACAGGCCGTCGTCGCTGACCGTCCAGACCCCGCCCATCCGCTCGAGCTCGGCGTGCACGCGGCTCACGTCGTCGTCCCAGGCGAGGCATACGTCGCAGCCCTCGCCGCGGCCCACCGTCACTCGGCCGGCCGCCAGCGGCAGGATCGCCTGGCCGCGCTCCGGCTCGCGGTAGAGGAGGAAGGGCTCGCCCGCCCGCTCCGCCTCGAGCTGGGCCTTGAGCTCCGCGGGGGAGGACTGGTGGAGGCCGGCCACGCCGAGCATTGTCACGGACGCCGCCGCCCGATGGAGAATGTCCGCGATGGCCGAGCTTCCGCCAGGCGCCGTGGTCGCGGGCTGCCGCGTCGAGGCCGTGGTCGGGCGCGGGGGGATGGGGGTGGTGTACCGCGCGACCCAGCTGTCGCTGGAGCGGCCGGTCGCGCTGAAGGCGATCGCGCCGGAGCTGGCGGGCGACCCGACGTTCCGGGAGCGATTCAAGCGCGAGTCGCGGATCGCCGCCTCGATCGAGCACCCCAACGTGATCCCGGTCTACGAGGCCGGTGAGGGCGAGGGGGTGCTCTACCTGATCATGCGCTACGTCGAGGGCACCGACCTGCGGGCGCTGATCGACGCCGAGGGCGGCCTGGCGCCGGAGCGAGCCACGCGCATCGTGGCCCAGGTGGCGGCGGCGCTGGCCGCCGCGCACCGCCGCGACCTGATCCACCGCGACGTGAAGCCGGCCAACGTGCTGATCGACGCCGGCGGCGAGCGCGACCACGCCTACCTGACCGACTTCGGCATCGCCCGTCACGCGGCCGCCACGTCGGGGCTGACCCGAACCGGGTCGGTGATCGGGACGCTCGACTATCTGGCCCCGGAGCGGATCCAGGACCAGGGCGGCGACGGCCGCTCCGACGTATACGCGCTCGGCTGCGTGCTGTTCGAGGCGCTGACCGGGACGCTTCCGTACGCGCGCGACAACGACGTGGCGAAGATGTACGCGCACCTGAGCGCGCCGGTGCCGTCGGCGCGTTCGCTGACGCCGGGAGTGCCCGAGGAGCTGGACTCGCTGGCACGCCGAGCGATGTCGAAGGACCCCGACGAGCGGTTCGCGACGGCGGGCGAGATGGCGGAGGCGCTGACGGACACGCTACCGGCCCGCCCGGTCCGGGTGGAGCCTGCGCCCGAGGCCGCTGTGGCCGAGACGCAGCCCGCGCCGCCTGAGGCTGAGCCGGCGCGGCCCGCCCTCCCACTTGGCATCTCGGAGGAGATCTCGCTGGCGGCGGAGACCGCGGAGGAGCTGCCTGCCGCGGAGCGCAGGGCGGAGCCGGAGGGCAGGCAGATTGCTACCGCCTCGGCCACAGCACAGCCGCTGGGGGTGGGTGGCCCGCGCGCTCCCTCGCGGCGTCGCGGCCCCCTCTTCGCCGTCGTCGGGGCGGCTGTCGCGGCCACGGCGGTCGTGCTCGTGTTGTCGCTCTCCGGGGGTGAGTCGCCGGACGAGGGGTCGCCGGGCCCGGGGGCGGCGGATGGGTCGCCGGCCCAGGGAGGCGAACCGGCCAAGGAGCGGCCGCTCGCGTTCCGCTTGGCCGGAGCCGTGCCTCTCGACGCCGGCCCGGACGGCATCGCGGTCGATTCGGGCACGGTCTGGGTGGCCAACAAGCGGGAGGGTCAGGTCGTACCCGTCGACGAGGGGTCCCGGACGACGCTGGAGCCGATCACGGTGGGCCCGAATCCCGACAGCATCGCGGTCGGATTCGGCTCGGTGTGGGTGACGAACACCGATGGCGACAACGTGAACCGCATCGACCCCACCTCCCGCTCGGTCACCCGCACGATCGAGGTCGGCGACGGGCCCGAGGGCATTGCCGTCTCCGAGAACGCGGTCTGGGTGGCGAATGGCCTGGGAGGGAGCGTCACCCGGATCCCGGCCGACGGCGGGCGCCCCGAGACGGTGGGAGTCGGCGCCGGCCCGGTCCAGATCGCCGTGACCGGCGATGACCGCGTCTGGGTCACCTTGGCCGACGCCGAGCGCGTCGTCGAGCTGGATGGCGGCAGCGGCGAGCCGATCGGGCGCGGCGTCCGAGTGCCGGGTCAGCCCAGGGGGATCGCCTTTGACGGCAAGCGACTCTGGGTGGCGGCGACCTCCGGCGGCTACCTGGCCGTGTTCGATCCCGACCGGCCCGGCCAGCTCCGCCGGGTGAAGGGCATCCGCGGCCCGCGCGAGGTCCGGTTCGGGCTGGGCGCGGTGTGGGTCACAACCGGCAGCAACCAGCGCCTCGTGGCGATCGGCCCGGAGACGCGCGAGCGAATCCGCAGCTTCGAGGTCGGCCCGCTGACCTACGGCCTCGCCGTGAGCGACCGCTTCGCGTGGGCCGCCAGCGAAGAGACCGGCCGGCTGGTGAAGGTCGCGCCGAGCGAATAGGTCGACCGACGGGAGAAAACCCCTCCCCGAATCTTCGACATCTGGCTAAAGACCCTTTCGACAGCCGGTCCTACGGTGCGGGTGTCCGCAATCCGCCAAGGAGGAACCCGCACCGATGGAAGCTCAATTGGAGGCGCTGGCCGGCAGCCTCGACGTGACTTGGATCGTCGTGGCCACCGTCCTCGTCATGTTCATGCAGGCCGGCTTCGCGCTGCTGGAAATCGGCTTCTCGCGCGGCAAGAACGTCGGGCACGGCGTGGTGAAGATCCTCGCGAACTTCTCGATCGCCACGATCGCCTGGTGGGCGATCGGCTTCGGCATCGCCTTCGGCGGCGCCGGCTGGCTGATGGGTGACGACGCCCTCTTCTTCAGCTTCGGCGAGAACGTCTCGACCGGCCTGGTGGCCGGCACGGTCGGCGGCTCCACCGCCGCCTTCATGCTGTTCCAGTTCATGTTCTGCGCGGTCTCCCTGGCGATCGTGTGGGGCACCACGCTCGAGCGCATGAAGTTCTCGGCCTACGTGATCTACTCCGTGGTCTTCGCGGCGCTGATCTACCCGCTCGGCGCCCACTGGATCTTCGGCGGCGGCTTCCTGAGCGAGATCGGGAACGGCGTGCAGGACTTCGCCGGCTCCACCGTGGTCCACCTCGTCGGAGCGACCGGCGCGCTAGCGGCGTTGCTGTTGCTCGGCCCCCGCGCCGGCAAGTACGGAAGCGACGGCAGGCCGCGCGTGATCGCCGGGCACTCGATGCCGCTCGTCGGCCTCGGCGTGCTGATCCTCTGGCTCGGCTGGTTCGGCTTCAACGCGGGCTCGACCCTGGGCGTTGGCAGCGACCGCTTCGCCGAGGTCGCGCTCGTGACCCAGCTGGGTGCCTCGGGCGGCGTGATCGCGGCCTCGCTCGTGACCTGGCTGAAGACCAAGGCGCTCGACGTGGGCATGGCAGGCAACGGCGCCATCGCCGGTCTGGTCGGCATCACGGCTCCCTCGGGCTACGTCGAGTTCTGGGCCGCGCCGCTGATCGGCGCGGTGGCCGGCGTGATCGTGGTCTACGGCGTGCTGCTGATCGACCGCAGGCTGGACGACCCGGTCGGCGCGCTGTCGGCGCACGGCCTGGCCGGCATCTGGGGCACGCTCGCGTGCGGCCTGTTCACGTCGCCGCGGCTGGCCGACTTCAACGGGATCGGCGACCCGGGCCTCATCTACAGCGGCAGCCTCCAGCAGCTCGGGGTGCAGGCCGTCGGGGTGGGCGCGGCGTTCGCGATGGTGTTCACGCTCTCCTACATCACGTTCGCCGCTATCAAGGCGACGATCGGCATCCGCGTCAGCGCGGAGGAGGAGGAGGCCGGCCTCGACATCGCCGCGCACGGCATGTACGGCTACCCGGAGCAGTTCATCCCGCAGTCCGAGATGGGCGGCCTGGCGGCCACGCCGGCGGCGCGGCCCGCACCCGCGCCGCAGCCGGTCACGGCGGAGGCGACGGCATGAAGATGATCGTCGCGTACATCCGACACGAGGCGTTCGAGCCGATCCGGGCGGACCTGCTCGACGCCGGCTTCCCGAGCCTCTCGATCACCGAGGTGAAGGGCTCTGGCAGGCAGAAGGCGATCACCGAGCACTACCGCGGCTCGGAGCTCGCCGTCCACCTGCGGCCCAAGCTCAAGCTCGAGTGCGTCGTGGAGACGAGGGACGTCGGGGTGATCAAGGAGGTGATCCTGCGGCACGCCCGGACCGGCTCGGTCGGCGACGGGAAGCTGTTCGTGCTCCCCGTCGAGGAGGCGACCCGCATCCGTACCGGCGAGGAGGGCGAGAGCGTGCTGCAGGCGCACGAGGGAGAGGAGGTGAGCGTCAATGGCGATCGCGCCTGAGGACGTCGGCACCCGGGCGGCGGACGTGCTCGCCCGCGTGGAGGAGGAGAACGTCGAGTTCATCCGCTTCTGGTTCACGGACATCTTCGGCCAGCTGAAGTCGTTCGCGGTGGGTCGCGAGGAGCTGGCCGGGGCGCTCGAGGACGGGATGGGGTTCGACGGCTCGTCGATCACCGGGTTCAACCGGATCGAGGAGTCGGACATGATCGCCATGCCCGACCCGACCACGTTCCGGATCCTGCCCTGGCGAACCGGCGAGACCCACAAGGTCGGGCGGCTCTTCTGCGACGTGCTGAAGCCCGGCGGTGAGCCCTACGAGGGCGACCCGCGCTTCGTCATGCGCAGGGCGCTGGCGCGCGCCGAGGACATGGGCTTCGACCATTACTACCTGGGGCCCGAGCTCGAGTTCTTCCTGTTCAAGTCGGACGAGTCGCCGGAGGTGCTCGACAGAGGCGGTTACTTCGACCTGACTACGCTCGACGTGGGCTCGGACTTCCGCCGCGACGCCGTGTTCACGCTGCGCGAGCTCGGCATCCCGGTGGAGTACACCCACCACGAGGTCGGGCCGTCGCAGCACGAGATCGACATGCGGTTCGCCGACGGTCTCGACATGGCCGACAACGCCATGACCTACCGCATAGCGATCAAGGAGGTGGCGGCGCAGCACGGCTTCTATGCGACCTTCATGCCGAAGCCCTTGCACGGCGAGAACGGCTCGGGCATGCACACCCACCAGTCGCTCTTCCGGGGCGGCGACAACGCCTTCTTCGACGCGGACGACGACTGCTACCTGTCCGACGTGGCGAAGTCGTTCATCGCCGGCCAGCTCAGGCACGCCCGAGAGCTGGCCGCGCTGTTCGCCCCCTCGGTCAACTCGTACAAGCGGCTCGTGCCGGGCTACGAGGCGCCGGTCTACATCGGCTGGTCGCGCCGCAACCGATCGGCGCTCGTGCGGGTGCCGCTCTACCACCCCGGCAAGGAGCGGGCGACGCGGATGGAGCTGCGCTGCCCCGACCCCTCGTGCAACCCGTACCTGACGTTCGCGGCGCTGCTGCACGCGGGGCTCGAGGGGATTGAGCGGGGCTACGAGCTGCCGGAGCCGATCGAGCGCAACCTGTACGACCTCACCGAGGAGGAGCGCCAGGCCATGGGCGTGCAGCACCTGCCCGAGTCGCTGGGCGAGGCCATCGAGGAGATGGCCGGCTCGGAGCTCGTGGCGCGGGCGCTGGGCGGTCACATCTTCGAGCGCTACGTCGGGCTGAAGCGCGACGAGTGGCACGACTACCGGACGCAGGTCACCCCATGGGAGCTGGATCGCTATCTGCCCGTGACATGAGCTCCGGGCCGGAGGCCACGCCACGCGGCGCCCACCTCGAGATGGTGGGCGCCGTGCTGGCGGGCGACGGGCTCGAGCGGGTGGCGGAGATCGCCGCCGCGTACGCGGGCGCGCCGGTGGCGGTGATCGTCCCGGGCCTGATGGGGGGCCGCTCCGAGCGGCCGCCCGGCGTGACGCTCGAGGTGCCGATCAGCTCCGGCGGGCGCGAGCTCGGTGCCGTGCTGCTGCTCGGCCAGGGGCGCCCGCAGGCGGGCGAGTACCTGCACATGGCGGCGATTGCGGCGCTCACCGAGGTGGCCGTCGTCGAGGCCCGCGACGAGACCGAGCAGACTCTGCGCGGCTCCTTCCTCGAGGAGCTCCTCACCCGGCCGGACCTCGACCCGGGCGACGTGCAGCGCCGCGCCGCGCGGCTCGGCTGCGACCTGTCGGCCGGCTTCGTCGCGCTCTGCGCCGATCCGAACGGCCGTGGCCCGGGCCGCCTGATCGCCGCCTTGGCGGCGGAGCTGCCGGGCGTTCTCGCCCAGGCCGTCGAGAACAAGGTCTATGCGCTGCTGCCCGGCCCGC
>JBOGXT010000369.1:0-5904 GCA_050694635.1 Thermoleophilaceae bacterium | reverse complement strand
CGAGGAGGGCCTCTGCCCGGTCACGCGAGCGGCCGACGCAGCCGAGCAGCGGGCCGCCGACGCGGCCCACACGACGTAGCCTTCCCGTCATGCCCAACGTCTTCGACCCCGACTGGGACGCCGAGCGCGACCAGCCGCCCTTCCGCTGGCGCCGCGCGCGGCTCGGGCGCCAGGCGGGTGCGCGTGAGCTCGGCGCCTCGCTGTTCGAGCTTGCGCCGGGCGCGGCCACCTTCCCGCTCCACGCCCACTACGCCAACGAGGAGATGATCGTCGTGCTTGCGGGCCGGCCGAGCCTGACCGGGGCCGACGGCGAGATGCGGGTGCTCGCGCCCGGCGACGTGATCGCCTGTCC
Organism: Thermoleophilaceae bacterium; assembly: GCA_050694635.1. Classification (GTDB taxonomy): domain Bacteria; phylum Actinomycetota; class Thermoleophilia; order Solirubrobacterales; family Thermoleophilaceae; genus JACVRW01. The sequence goes on along the minus strand of JBOGXT010000369.1, from coordinate 5,552 downwards.
GGCGGGGCGCGACGGCGCCCATCGCCTCGACAACCACGGCGACGAGCCTGTCCGCGTGCTGATCGTAAGCACGATGCGCGCCCCGGAGGTCAACGAGATGCTCGAGGACAACAGCTTCTGGGTGCGCGACTACGCCCCGGGCCTGACGCCCGAGGACCCGAGCCTCGACGTGCCCGGCCTGCGGCCGTCCGGGTAGGTCGCCGTAGACTGCTGCCGCCGTGGCCCCGCTCGACAGCCTGCTCGCCCTGGCGTCCGACCCGATACTGGTGGTCGACCCCGACGGCACCCTCCGCCAGGCGAACGACCTCGCCGCGGAGCTGTTCGGCTACGCGAGCGGGGAGCTCGCGGGGCTGCCCGTCGGGCAGCTGCTCGACGACCCGGAGGAGCCGGGCGAGTGCGTCGCCCGCCGCCGCGACGGCTCGGAGCTGCGCGTGGAGGCGGCTGTGGCCCGCCGCGGCGAGGCCACCGTCGTCTCGCTGCGCGACGTCACAGAGCGCCACCGCCGCGAGGCGCGCCTGCGCGAGGCCGGCCAGCGCTTCCAGCGTGTGTTCGAGGACGGCCCGGTCGGCATGGGCCTGGTGGGGGACGACTTCCGGCTGCTGGAGGTCAACGACGCCTTCTGCCGCCTGACCGGCTACGACGCCGACGAGCTCCGCGGGCGCACGTTCGCCGACATCACCCACCCCGACGACGTCGACACCGACCTGCGCCTGGCGCGCCGCCTGTTCGCGGGCGAGCTGCCGGGCTACAGCATCGACAAGCGCTACGTCCGCAAGGACGGGGGCGTCGTCTGGGTCGAGCTCACCGTGTCCCTGATCCGCGACGAGCACGGCCGGCCGGTGCGGGGCATGGGGCTCGTGCAGGACATCACCGAGCGGCGCCGCGCGCTGGCCGACGCCCAGACCGCGCTAGCCGGCCTCGCGCGCGAGCGCGACCGCATCCTCGAGTTCGCCGGCGAGGGCATCTACCACGTGGACGCGCGCGGACGCATCACGTTCGCGAACCCGGCCGCCGCGCAGATGCTGGGCTGGACGCCCGAGGAGCTGATCGGCAAGCCCGCCCGTGAGTTGCTCGCCCACACGCGCGGCGACGGCGTCGATCGCCTCACGCGCCGCGACGGAACCAGCTTCCCTGTCCACTTCCGAAGCAACCCCGACGGCGCGACCGGCGAGGTGGTCGTCTTCTCCGACGAGAGGGAGCGCGTCCACATGCAGGCGGCGCTGGACGCCGCTCGCGAGCGAGCCGCCCGCGAGCGCCTGCAGGCGGCCGAGAGCGAGCGCTCGCGCTGGGCCCGGGAGCTGCACGACGAGACGCTCCAGGGCCTCGCCGGCCTGCACGTGCTGCTCTTCTCGGCGAGCCGCGCGACGACCGCCGAGGCCATGGCCGAGCGCCTCGCCCAGGCGCAGGAGCAGATCGAGGACGAGATGGAGAAGCTGCGCGGGCTGATCTCGGAGCTTCGCCCGGCCGCGCTCGACGAGCTCGGGCTGGAGGCCTCGGTGCGGGACCTCGCCGAGCGGACGCAGGCGGTCTACGGGCTGGAGGTCGAGACGGTGGTCGACCTGCCCGGGTCCGAGGGAGGCCACCCGCAGCGGCTCGGCCCGGAGGTCGAGACGGCGGCGTACCGGATCGTGCAGGAGAGCCTCAACAACGCGGCGCGGCACGCGGGCGCGTCGCGGGTGGTGGTGGAGCTGGTGCGCCGGAACGGAGCGCTCGAGGTGAAGGTGCGCGACGACGGCAGCGGCTTCGACCCCGGCGGAGCGGGCTCCGGCTTCGGGTTGCGCGGCATGCGCGAGCGGGTGGACCTGCTCGACGGGCGCCTCGAGATCCGCTCGGACGCCGGGCGGGGAACTCAGGTGGCGGCGGCGCTGCCGCTCGGGTAAGCGGGCAGCTCGGACGGCTCGACGAGCCCCCGCTCGAGCACGTACTCGACGAGATCCGAGCGGCGCGAGCGGCCCAGCTTGCGCTGGATGCGGGCGCGGTGGCCCTCGACGGTCCGCACGCTGAGGAACAGCCGCTCCCCGATCTCCCGGTTGGTGTGCCCGCGCGCGATCAGGCGCAGCACCTCGAGCTCGCGGTCGGTCAGCTCGGGTGCCGAGCGCCGGGCGGTGGCGGCGTCGGCGGCGAGCCGGGCGCCGAGCGTCGGCTCGAGATAGGTCTTGCCCTCGGCCGCCATCCGGATGGCCCTGACCAGCTGCCGCCCGGCGGCCTCCTTGGGCACGTAGCCCGCCGTGCCGAGCCGCATGGCCTCGCCGGCGAAGCTGGGGTCGCGCTGCGCCGTGAGCACCACCACGCGGGTGTCGGGGGAGCGCTCGCGCAGGCGGGGGACGGCGGGCAGGCTCGGCTCGCCCGGCATGTGCAGGTCGAGCACGAGCACGTCGGGCCGGTGCCGTTCGACCTCGGCGAGCGCCGATGCGACGTCGCCGGCCTCGGCCACCACCTCGATCCCGGGCTCGGAGTCGAGCAGCAGGCGCAGGCCGCTGCGCACGACGGCGTGGTCGTCGGCGAGCACGACGGTGAGGGGCTCGATGGCGGTCATCGGCGCGGGGCGCTGGATTCTGGCAGGGAAGGAGCAGGTAGTTACTACGCGGCGCGACCGGGTAGGACCACGCCGCCGCGATCTGCGGCCTCGCGCTCTTGTCGGATCGCGGCGCCGTCCCGATAGTTCGCCGCGCGATGCTCGAGGCGCTCAGAGGCTCCACCGCCCGCCTGCCGCGGCGGCGATCCCACGCGGGCGAGGCCCCGCGGGTGTGCGGGTTGTCGGTGGCCACGCCGCCCCGCTCGTTCGAGCAGGATGAGATGCTCGCGCTGCTCGGCTTGGCCGGGGACGAGTTCGCGGAGGGGATCTTCGCCCGCTGCGGCGTTCGCCGGCGGCATCTCTCGGTCACCCCCTCGACACTGCGGTCGACGCTGCAGGAGCGCACACCGGCGACGGAGGAGCAGCACCTGAGGTTGGCCGAGGATGCGATCGACGGGTTGGAGCTCGGGGATCCGGCCGAGGTGGGCGTGGTCGTGACGGCCAGCTACTACGCGCTCGGCGGGCCGACGCCGGCGCACCGGATCGTCGACCGCTACCGGATGGACGCCGGCACCGACAAGTACCACCTGGTGGGCGTGGGCTGCGCCAGCGCGGTGCCGCTGTTTCGTCTGGCCGGCCAGGCGCTGCGGGACCGGCCCGGGCGGAAGGCGCTGGTGCTGGCGTCGGAGAGCGTCAGCGGATTCCTCACCGCCGTGCGGCCGGGCGACGGCAAGGTCAAGGTGGTGGGTTCGGCGCTGTTCGGCGACGGCTGCGGGGCGGCGCTGCTGGCCGGCGGGCACGACGAGCCCGGCCCCGCCGTGCTCGCCACCGCCGTGCACCAGGTGCCGGGCACGCTCGACCACGTGCGCTTCGCGGTGAGCGGAGCGGACAGCCACATGGAGATCTCGCGCGAGCTGCCGGAGATCGCCGAGGCGGGGCTGCGACCGCTCGTCGAGGAGTTCCTGCGCGCGCAGGGCCTCGGGGTCGACGCCATCGACCACTGGCTGGTGCACCCGGGCGGCCGCGGGATCGTCGAGGCCGTGCAGCGCGGGCTGCTGCTCTCCGACGAGCAGGTCGAGCCGAGCATGCACGTGCTGTCCGAGTACGGGAACGTCGGGACGCCATCGGCGTTCTTCGTGCTGAAGGCGACGACCGAGCGCCGCCGGCCGGCGACGGGCGACCACGGCCTGATGGTCACAATCGGCCCGGGAGTGACGATCGGGCTGATGCTGCTGGCCTGGTGAGGTCACGAGGCGCGTCCCTGCGGCCTGGCAATGCGCGATAACAGGGATTCGGTCAACCAGCGTCTGTCCGATCGAGTCCCGCGAGGCGGCCGCGCAGGCGATCGACGTCGGGTCGGCGGCCCGTGTAGGAGCGCCTCGATGTCCCTGTCGTCGCTCGGCGCCGGTGGCCGGTTGGGGTAATCGCCTCGCAGCGCGCTTCGGAGCGCGTTCTCGCACCTGCGTTCGGCGGCGCCGCGCTCGTCGCCGAGGTCGAGGCCGCCCGACAGGTCGCGCAGCAGCTCCAGCAGGCCGAGGTCCGGGCGTGCCGCGGATTCGACTCGATGGACCGACGATTCCGGCACCTGGACGGCGCCCCGGCCCACGGCGTCGCGCAGAACGGGCTCCAGCTCACGGAAGCCGCGCTTTCGCTTCGCGATGCCCGACAGGTAGTTCTGGTCGAGGTACAGGAGCACCTCCGGCGAGCATACGGCCGGGTTGACATAACCGCGCTCGCCCTCCCGCTCGCCCTCGACGGCGGCCCGAGGTGCAGCCCTCCGGCCTGAGGGGCATACTGCGGTGATGGCCAATTCCCATACGAGCGATCCTTCGCCCCAGCGCTTCCAGCGCGGCGCGACTGCGTCTGAGCGCCTTCGGGACGTGAGCTTTCCCCTGGCCGTACGGGGTTACGACCGTCGTGCGGTCGACGAGTTCCTCGACGAGCTCCGCACCCTCGTGGCCGACCTCGAGGCGCATCAGACACGGGAGGGCGTCGTGCAGAAGGCGCTCGACGAGCTCGGCGAGGAGACCGCCGGGATCCTCCAGCGGGCGCACGAGACCGCCGACGAGATCGCCGCGCGCTCGCGAGCCCAGGCCGACGGGCGGCTCCAGCGCGCCGAGCGCGAGGCGGAGATCGTCAAGCGGGACGCGGACGAGTACGCCGAGCAGGTCGTGGTCGACACGAGGCTCCTGTGGGACGAGCGCCAGCGCCTGATCGAGGACATCCGCCAGCTGGCCGACGAGGTGCTGGGCACCTCCGACGACGCCATCGAGCGTCTCAAGCTCCCCGGGCCGCTCGCCGCCACCGAGCAGGACGCCGATCCCACCACCTCGGAGGCTCCGGTCAGGCCGATCCCGCACCCGCTGAGCATCGCCCGGAGCCCCGAGCCAGAGGAGGAGCCCGACCCGGGCGTCCCCTTCGACCTCGAGGCGCCCGAGGACCCCGACGCGACGGCGCCGTGGGCGATGGAGGAGGCCGAGGATCCCGATGCCACGGCCTGGGCCATGGAGGCGGCCGAGCCGGCGGAGGGCGACGAGGATCCCGAGACCACCGCCGCCTGGGCCGCCGACGGGGAGGCGCCCGAGGACGGGCCCGGCGAGGGCGACTCAGGCGCGGCCAGCCCGGACGAGCCGGCCCCGGACGAGGACGCCGGCGACCACACAGTCGAGCTCGAGGCGCTCCCCGGCGGCAGCGCGGAAGAGCAGGCCGCCGAGCGCGAGCGCAAGCGCGACTGAGCGCGGTGTCGGGCCCGCCCCGGGTCAGGCTCGGCCATCAGGCGCCGAACGGGATCGCCGCCGGGCTGCTGGCGCTGGTCGAGCGCGGCGCGGCGAAGCGCCCGCGGATAGCGCGTGAGCTGCGCGGACGCGTCGAGATCCGCTTCGCCGAGGACTACGCGCCTGTCCGCCTCCACTTCGAGGACGATCAGGTCCTGGTCGAGGACGGCAACGGCACGCGCTGGCGCAGCGACCTCGTCATCGAGGGAGCGCTGCCCGACGTGGTCCAGCTGGCCACGGCGCCGCTCGTGGGCGGTCTGCCG
>JBOGXT010000368.1:0-4094 GCA_050694635.1 Thermoleophilaceae bacterium | reverse complement strand
CGGCTCGCGCAGGAGCTCGAACAGCGTGAAGTCGTGCGGCAGCGTCATCGGCAGCTCGACGAGGCTCCCGAGGAAGTACGGGAGGATCGAGCAGCAGCCACCTGGCTGGGCGTCGAACGGGTCCGTGTCGTGGAACGAGGAGTCGTAGCTCGACCCGATCTCCGGCATCCACGCGGCATGCCGATGGGCGCCCGGCGACCGGAACCCGTCGGCGCCCCACTCGCGCAGGTGGCGCCGGAGCGCCGGGAGTTGGCGCTCGAAGCGCTCCCGGCTCTCGAACAGCCGGCCGTCGTGGTGCAGGCCGTGCAGTCCGATCTCGCCGCCGCTCTTGAGGATCGCATCCACGACCTCGGGGTCGATCGGGTAGTCCTCGGCGACGAGGAACCACGCGGCCACCGTGCCGTGACGAGCCTCTATCTCGAGCAGCCGCTCGACCTCCGCGAGCCCGCGCTCCCGCTCCACGTCGTGGGTGAGGACGTAGGCGAAGCGGTGGCCGTTGGGCCACAGCCCGAGAAGCGGCACGCGCTCACCGCCCGCGCGCCGCAGCCTCTCCCGCAGGTGCGCTTCGCGTCGCTCCACCAGAATCGGCTCGACCGGCCATCTCGGGAAGGCCCCCTCGACCGAATGGCGCCGTCGCAGGCGCCGGGCCCTGAAGCTCCGCATCGCGATCTGCGCCCGGCGCGGGATGAGCGGCTTGAGGCGGTAGTAGAGCGTCAGCGCGCGCGCCGAGCGGGGGCGCCGCGCGAACCGCTCCTCGAGGTAGTACCCGGCGTCGAAGCCGTTCGCCGGGTGGGGGTGGTCGAACGGCTCGATGGCGTATGCGTGGTTGGCGGTCAGTTCGCCCCCCTCCCACTCAGCACCGCCGGAACCGTTCGCATCAGGATCTTGAGGTCGGTCCACAAGGACAGCTCCCGCACGTACTCGCAGTCGAGCCGGAGCATCTCCTGGAACGAGATTCGGGTTCGGCCCATGACCTGCCACAGGCCGGTGAGTCCGGGCCTCACCTCCAGCCTCGGTGCGGACCAGGTGGGGAGGTGCGCATGCTCCGACAGCGGCAGCGGTCGCGGCCCGACCAGGCTCATCTCGCCCCGGACGACGTTCAGCAGCTGCGGCAGCTCGTCGAGGCTCGTGCGACGAAGAAGCCGCCCGACCCCGGTCACTCGGGGATCCTGGTCGAGCTTCAGCCAGGTGGTCTCACGGCTGTGGGCAATCAGCTCCGAGCGCCTGCTCTCCGCATCGAGCACCATCGTGCGGAACTTCCACATCGTGAACCGCTCCCCGAAGCGCCCGGCGCGGGGCTGGCAAAACACGGCCGGACCGGGGGAGCTCGCCCGGATGGCGACTGCGAGCGCAAGCAGCAGCGGAGCGAGCAGGACGAGCGCCGCCGACGCGACGGCGAGGTCGATGCCTCGCTTGACGACGCGGTAGGCGCGGGCCGGGGGCCAGGCCACGCCCGGCGCGACGCGTGACGCGGTCATGCTGCCGGCTCCCTCATTGCCGGGTCTTCGGGCTGCACCGGCAGCGCGCTCACGCTTCCGGCGCCGTTCAGCGAGATGGCCTCGCCGCCGGAGTTGAGCGACAGCTCGGCCGCCTCTGTCATACGGACGACCTCCCGGGCGACCCGGACGTTCGCGTCCAGACGGTCGCCGCTTCTGATGGCGCGAACGAAGTCGGCGAGCTCGGCCACCAGTGGCTCGCTCGACTCGATCCTCGGCGAGACGATGTCCCCGGTGCGGTACGAGAGGTGGTACTGGCCGAAGCTCTCCGGTTCCCCCAGGACGATTCCCTGGTCGAACACGCGGACCGGCTCGGCGGACCCGTCGTCGTAGACGATCATCTTCTCGCTGCCGACCAGGACCGTGCGGCGGAGCTTCCCGGGCGCCAGCCAGCTCAACTCCACGTTCGCGACCACCCCGGACGCGAAGGTCATCGTGATGAACGCGACGTCCGCGATGCCGCTCGCGAGGGCCGCGCGCCCGGTCGCACGCAGCGTCGCCGGTGCCTCGCCGAACCAGTTGAGGAGGACCGAGAAGTCGTGTGGGGCGAGATCCCAGACGACGCTGACGTCGCGCCGGTACGGGCCGAGGTTCACACGGCTCGCTGAGACGAAGTACAGCTCGCCGAGCGTGCCCTCGTCGAGCAACCGCTTGATGGCCCGCACCGGCGGGCTGTACAGGAAGGTGTGGCCGCACATGAGCACCCGGTCGACGCGGTGCGCGAACGCGATCAGCTCGTCCGCGAGCCGGCACGAGGGAGCGAGAGGCTTCTCGACGAACGTATGCTTGCCGGCGGCCAGGCTCGCGTGGGCGAGGTCGAAGTGCGTGAAGACCGGCGTGGCGACGACGACGGCGTCGACCGCCGGGTCCTCGAGCACGTCCTCCAAGCGGGTGGTCGGACGGGTGGCCGGGTAGCGCCGGTGGAACCGCGCGAGCCGCTCCTCGTCGCGGTCGCAGATCCACCTCACCACGACGTCGGCATCGTCGACGAGCACGCGCAGGAGATTCGGTCCCCAGTAGCCGAGGCCGATGGCCCCAATGCCGAGCGGCCGCCTCGCGGGGGTCGATCCGTTCCGGTCCAGGCTCACCGCTGCGGCGCTCCAACCTCCGCCACCGCCGCCGCGCAGGCCCGGGCGGCGGCCTCGATCTCGTCCGGCTCGAGCTTCGGGGACATCGGCAGCGAGAGCTCTTCGCGCGCCCATGCCTCGGAGCGCGAGAGCTCGCCGCGGACAACCGCGAGGTCGCGCAGCGCCGGCTGCCGGTGCAGCGGCAGCGGGTAGTGCACGCCCGTGCCGATCCCCGTCGCCCGAAGGCGGGCGGCCACCCTCTCGCGGTGCGGTATCCGCACGGGGAAGAGGTGATAGATGCAGCGGGTGGACGGGCGCTCCTCGAGCTGGCGGACCCTCCTCCCGAGCAGGCTGCGATACAGGGCGGCGTGGCGACGGCGTGCCGCATTCGCCGTGTCGAGCCGGCGCAGCTTCACACTCAACAGGGCGGCCTGCAGCCCATCGAGCCGGTCGTTCGAGCCGGCGATCAAGTGCTCCCCCTTGCGGCGCTGCCCGACGTTTCGCAGGCTTCGCGCGCGCTCCGCGAGGCTTGCGTCGTTCGTGCAGATCGCCCCCGCGTCCCCCAACGCCCCCAGGTTCTTGCTCGGATAGAACGAAAAGGCCGCTCCCTTGCCGAATCCGCCCGCGCGTCTCCCGCGGCATTCGGCGCCGTGCGCCTGGGCCGCGTCCTCGAAAACGGCCAGCCCACGGGTCTTCGCCAAGCGCTCGACCGCGGGCATGTCGCAGAGCTGCCCGTATAGGTGAACGGCCAGGATCCCCGCCGTACGCGGACCGATGGCGGCTCCGGCCGAGTCCACGTCGAGCAGGCCGGTGCCGTCCTCGACGTCGCACAGGACCGGGACCGCCCCCGTGTGTACGACCGCCAGCGCCGACGCGATGTAGGTGTGGGCGGGAACGATCACCTCATCCCCCGGGGCAATGCCGGCGGCGCGCAGGAGCAGCGCAAGGGCCGCCGTACCTGACGACACGCCGACGCACTCGGCGGTGCCACAGGCCTCCGCCCAGTCCCTCTCGAAGCCCTCCACCTCCTCGCCGAGGATGAACGCGCCGTGCCGCATGACGCGGTCGAAAGCCTCGTGCAGCTCGTCCGCGAGCTCGGCGTGCTCACGCTCGAGGGTGGCGAACGGAACCCGCTCGTTCGCGAACTGAGCGTGCGTCGCGACTGCGCTAGAGGCCTCGCGCGGAGGCCGCGCAACCGGCTGATCGGCGAGGACCTCCATTGGCCACATCGGAGAGCGAATCTCGTGCGAAATCCAACTTTCGCCCGCTCAGAAATGCGCAAATTGCGAAGTTTTTGCGTATTTACGCACCTGCGGGCTTCGTAAATTGCGGCTTCTCGGCTTACGTTCGTGAGGCGACGTGGTGGCGACTCGCAGGCCAAGGAATGACGTTTCTCCGGACGGCGCAGGCCGTTTGCCCGGAACGCGGCCGCGTCGAGGGAAGGCCATCGCCGCGATGGCGCTGATCTCGCTCGTGGCCGGCGCCGCGACCGCCCGCCCCGCCGCGGCAGCCCCTCCGCAGCCCGCCGGTC
>JBOGXT010000367.1:0-2076 GCA_050694635.1 Thermoleophilaceae bacterium | reverse complement strand
GCGCTGTGCCCGACGTCGACGCGTAGGCGTTCGAGGTGTGGCTCCGCGGCCAGCATTCGGCTGAGCTCGCGCAACATTCACCTTCCTCTTAGGTTCGAGGCGCACGCTACCCCTCGATGCGCATCCTGGTCGTCGACGACGAGCCCGCCGTGCGCGAGGCGGTCGAGCGGGCGCTTCGCCTGGAGGGGCACGACGTCGCGCTGGCGGCCGACGGCGGTGAGGCGCTCGACGCGCTCGGCGTGCGGCCGCCGGATGCCGTGGTGCTCGACGTGTTGATGCCGCGCGTGGACGGGCTCGAGCTGTGCCGGCGCATGCGTGAGAACGGCGACCGCACGCCAGTGCTGATGCTGACCGCCCGCGACGCGGTGTCCGACCGCGTGGCCGGGCTGGACGCGGGTGCGGAGGACTACCTCGTCAAGCCGTTCGCGCTCGAGGAGCTGCTGGCGCGCGTGCGGGCGCTCCTGCGGCGTGCGGCTCCTGATGCGGAGCAAAGGCGGCCGCTCCGCCACGCCGACCTCGCACTCGACCCGGTCTCGCACGAGGTCGGCCGGGCGGGGCGGGCGATCGAGCTGACCCGGACCGAGTTCCTGCTGCTCGAGCTGTTCCTGCGTCACCCGCGCCAGGTGCTGACCCGCTCGGTCATCTTCGAGAACGTCTGGGGCTACGACTTCGGTCCGCGATCGAACTCCCTGGAGGTCTACATGGGCTACCTGCGCCGCAAGACCGAGGCGAGCGGCGAGCCGCGCCTGCTGCACACGGTGCGGGGCGTGGGCTACGTGCTCCGCGAGCCATGAGCTTTCGCCGCCGGATCGCGCTTGCCGGGACCGTCGCCGTGGCGGTGGCCATCCTGCTCGCGATCGGAGTCGCCTTCGCCGTCGTGCGCGCCGAGCTGCGCGGGCAGGTCGACGAGACGCTCCAGCGCGTCTCCGAGCGGCCGGACAGGGACATGCTGATCGCCCGCGCGCTCGGGGGGTCAGAGGTGGCGCCGGCCGAGTCGCCCGCTGTGGGGGTGATCCGCGAGCGGCTCGCGCGCCCCGGCCAGCCGCTGAGCGCCGGCGCGCGCTACATCCAGCTGGTCTCGACCGAGGAGGTGATTCCGCCTGAGGGCGAGGACGCGCTGATCCCGCCCGACCAGCGGGCCCGCCGGGTAGCGGCGGCCGGCGAGGGCTCGTACTTCACCGACGTCGAGATCGACGGCGTTCACGCGCGCGTCTTCACGCGGGCGCTCGAGCCCGGCCTGGCCGTGCAGACCGCGCAGTCGGTCGAGGACGTGGACCAGGCGATCGGCCGGCTGGGGCTGATCCTGGGCGTGGTCGGACTGGGGGGCGTGGGGCTGGCCGGCGGCCTCGGGCTGGCGGTCACCCGCACCGCCACGCGTCCGGTCAGGGAGCTGAGCGAGACCGCCGAGCACGTGGCGCGCACGCGCGACCTCAGCCGGCGCATCGACGCCCGCGGCGACGACGAGCTGAGTCGCCTGGCGGCCTCCTTCAACACCATGCTCGGCGCACTGGAGCGCTCGATGCGGGCTCAGCGCCAGCTCGTGGCCGACGCCTCGCACGAGCTGCGCACGCCGCTCACCAGCCTGCGCACGAACGTCGAGGTGCTCGCGGGCGCGAACGGCTCCCTGCCGCCCCGCGAGCGGGCCGGCATGTTGCGCGCCGTGGTCGGCCAGCTCGAGGAGCTGACCGGCCTGGTCGAGGACCTCGTCGACCTCGCCCGCGACGGCGAGCGCGAGCAGGAGCTCGAGCCCGTGCGACTCGACCTGCTCGTGGCGGACACCGTGGCCCGCGCGCGGCGCCTGCACCCCGGCCGCGAGATCCACACGGAGCTGGAAGAGACGCTGGTGGACGGCTCCCCGCGCCGGCTCGACCGAGCCGTGTCGAACCTGCTCGACAACGCCGCGAAGTGGGGCCCGCCGGACGCCCCGATCGACGTGGCGCTGCGCCAGGGCCGGCTCGTGGTGCGCGACCGCGGCCCGGGGTTCGAGGCCGAGGACCTACCGCGGGTGTTCGACCGCTTCTACCGCGCGCGCTCGGCGCGCGGTCTGTCCGGCTCGGGGCTGGGCCTGGCGATCGT
>JBOGXT010000366.1:0-2228 GCA_050694635.1 Thermoleophilaceae bacterium | reverse complement strand
CGGCCGCCGCGGTTGCCACGGCCGGCGCGGCATCGGTCGAAACGATCATCGTGCCCGCCGCCAGGTCCCCCAAGCGGGCGCGGCGCTCGCCCGTCGCCAGCATCGCGACCAGGCCCACCAGCGCCGTGTCGGCTACGCGCAGCACGGTCCGGACCGCGATCTCCTGCATCCCCGCCGGACTGCCGTCCACCCGGACCACACGCAGCCGCATGAGCCTCTTGCCGAGCGTCTGCCCACCGCCCGACTCGCAGGCGAAGTAGTAATAGAGCGCCCAGCACAGCACCACGCCCGCCAGGGGCGCCCCCATCGAGGCGCCGTCTCCGCCGAGCACGCCGGCGGTGGCCAGGACCGCCGCGGCACCGGCGCCCACGACCGCGAGGTCGATCAGCGCGGCGAGCATGCGGCGGTTGTCGAGCTTGGACCCGGACATGGAACGGGAATGGGTCTGGGCGATCGCGTTCATCCCACCCTGCATCGGACGCCCGAGAGCGTCCCCTTAGGCCTGCTGGCACCGGGTTGGACGGCCCCGTGAGGAATGATCCGCGCCATGGAGAAGGTCGCCGTGGCCGACATGGGCTCGAACTCCTGGCGCCTCGTGGTGTTCGGGTACGAGCCCGGCACCCCCTGGTGGAGCCTGGTGGACGAGATCCGCGAGGCGGTCCGCGTCGGTGCCGGGATGGCGAAGGAGGGCGCCCTGCGGCCAGACCGCATCGACCGCGCCATCCACACCGCCGCGGTGTTCGCGTCCTTCTGCCGCGCTTCGGGCATCGACCATGTCGAGGCCCTGGCCACCAGCGCCATCCGGGACGCCTCAAACGGCGACGAGCTGCTCGACGCCATCCGCGACCGGACCGGCCTCGAGCCGCGCGTGATCAGCGGCCGCGAGGAGGCCCGCTACGACTGGCTCGCCATCGCCAACTCGACGACGATCGACGACGGATTCGGGCTCGACATCGGCGGCGGCAGCATCCAGGCGCTCCGGATCGAGGACCGGCGCCTGGCCCGCGCCGAGTCGCTGCGGCTCGGGTCCGTGCGCGTGAGCGAGGAGTTCCTGCCCGGCGAGAAGGCGTCCGCCAAGGCGGTCAAGGCGCTTCGCAAGAAGGCTGCCGCCGAGCTCGATGCGCTCGGCTGGTGGGGCGAGGGCGGGCGCGTGGTGGGCCTGGGCGGCACGATCCGGAACCTCGCCGCCGCGGCCATGAAGCGCGCCGACCTGCCGCCCCTCGACGTCCAGGGCTTCGAGCTGACGCGCGAGGCGCTCGACGACCTGATCGAGTCGCTCGCCGACCGGCCTGCCTCGAAGCGCGGCGAGGTGGCCGGCATCAAGCCTGACCGCGGCGACGTGATCCTCGGCGGCGCGCTCGTGCTCGCCGCCGCCCTCGACAGCGGCGGCTTCGACCGGATCGAGGTGACGGAGGCGGGCCTGCGCGAGGGCGCGTTCTTCGAGCGCCTCCTGGGGGAGCGGGAGCTCTTCGAGGACGTACGCAGGGAGTCCGTCCTGAACCTGGCGCACCGCTTCAACAGAGACCCCGACCACGTCGAGCGCGTGGCCGAGCTGTCGCTCGCGATGTTCGACGGGCTCGCCCGCGCCGGCCTTCACCAGCTGGGCGGCCCAGAACGCGAGCTGCTCTGGGCGGCCTGTGTGCTGCACGACATCGGCACCGCCATCGACTACGACGACCACCACCGCCACTCCCACTACCTGATCCTGAACGCCGGGCTGCCCGGCTTCACGCCGCGGGAGCTGGTGTTGGTCGGGCTGATCGCCCGCTACCACCGCAAGGGCGATCCCAGCACCTCCGAGCTCGGCCCGCTCGCCGAGGACGGCGACGACGAGCGGCTTCGCCTCCTGTGCGCGATCATCCGCCTCGCCGAGCAGCTCGAGCGCAGCCGCGACGGCGCCATCCGCCAGGTGCGCGTGGCCGCGCACGAGGGCACCGTCGCGCTCGACACCCAGGTCGACCCCGCGCGCGACCCGAGCGTCCCGATCTGGGCCGCACGCCGGGAGGCCTATCTGCTGGCGGACGCGATCGGCCGCGAGGTGGAGATCGAGTGAGCTGGGCTCGCGTGGGCGCCCTGGCGGCGCTCGCGCTCGTCGCGCTCGACGTCGGGGCCGTGCCCGCCGGGCTGCCGTCGGCGCGCCTCGACCTCGGATCGTCGACGTCCGGCGTGGTGTGGGTGCAGGCCGGCTACCTGCTGGCGCTCGCGGTGGCGCTCGTGCTGCTCGGCCG
>JBOGXT010000365.1:0-13944 GCA_050694635.1 Thermoleophilaceae bacterium | reverse complement strand
GCGGCGCCGGCGACGGCTCGTCGGCCATCGCGATCGTCTTCCAGTCGTGGGCCACGATCGCCCGCTCGCCGCGCGCCATCGCGAAGGCGGCCAGCGACTCCGCTTCGGAGACGAGGACCTCGTCGCCCGACCAGGCGGCCACCGTGAGGGGGCCGCGGGGGGTGGCGCCGTCGAAGTCGAAGGACGCCTGCCCGGAGCGGTTGGTCCGAGGAATCGCTTCGGCCGCGGGCGGCGCGTCGGCGATCTCGACCGAGTCGTCGGCGGCGATCCCGGGGGTCTCGTCCGGGTCCTCCTCGGTGGTCGCGGCGGCGGCCGCCACTTCGTCCGGTTCCTCGCCGGGCCGGAGCGCAGCGATCGCCACCAGCTCGCCGTCGAGCGCCGCCAGCTCGGCCAGCGGCGCCTCGCGCGCCTCCACCTCGATCAGCTCCTCAACGCGCTCCGCCGGCGCGGCGCCGTCCTCGCCGAGCGCCTCCTCGAGCCGCTCCAGCGGGGCCCGCAGCTCGAACTCGCGGAAGGTGGTGCGCAGCGCCGAGCGGTCGGGCTCCCGGGCGGCCACGCCGTTCAGGTCGATGTCGAGCTCGATGTCGCGCTGGGCCGTGGCGAGCCGCTTGGAGATCCGGGCGGCCTCGGCGTGCTCGGCCAGGTTCTGCTTGCGCTTGGCGCCCGAGATGCTCTCGATGTTGGACAGCACCCCCTCGAGGTCGCCCCACTCCTGGAGCAGCTGCGAGGCGGTCTTGTCGCCGATGCCGGGGACGCCCGGGATGTTGTCGGAGGTGTCGCCCTTCAGCCCCACGAAGTCCGGTATGAGCTCGGGCGGGATGCCGTACCGGTCGATCACCGCGTCGCGGTCGTAGATCTTGGTGTCGGTGATGCCGCGGCCGGTGGCCATCACCCGCACGCCCGGCTCGATCAGCTGGAACAGGTCGCGGTCGCCCGTGACCACAATCACCTCGATGTCCTGCCCGCGAGCCTCGCGGGTCAGCGTGGCGATCACGTCGTCCGCCTCGTAGCCCGGCACCTTGACGTTCTGGTAGCCGAACGAGTTCACCAGCGGGTGCATGTGCGGCCACTGCTCGGAGAGCAGGTCGGGCCGCTCGCGGCGGCCGGCCTTGTACTCGTCGTAGACCTCGTCGCGCCCCGACATGCCCGCGTCCCAGACGACCAGCGTCGGCTTCACGCCGTACTCGGAGATGATCTTCACGAGCATCGAGGCGAACCCGAAGATGGCGTTCGTGGGCTCTCCCTTGGAGGTGGCAATCGACTCGGGAAGGGCGAAGAACGCGCGGTAGACGAGGCTGTTGCCGTCGATGAGAATGAGCTCCCGGGGCGGGCTGGGCACCGCCACATCGTAGGCTGTTGCCGGATGGCCACACCGAGCGCACAGTTCTCGCTCACCCTGCGGGTCGAGCTGCCCAGCCGGCCCGGCGGCGTGCTCGGCAAGGTCACGGCCGCGATCACGCGTGCGGGCGGCTCGATCGTGGCCGTCGACACCGTCGAGGCCAAGGGCGACGGCACGCTGCGCGAGATCACCGTCGAGTGCTCGAGCGTCGCGCACCGCGGCCAGGTGATCACGGCGGTGCGGTCGGTGCGCGCGGCGCACGTCGTGGAGATCACCGACCGCACCTTCGACGTCCACCGGCGCGGCAAGATCCACACCGGCCTGAACATCCCGCTCAAGTCGCGCGACGACCTGTCGATGGCGTACACGCCCGGCGTCGCGCGAGTCTGCACGGCGATCGCCGAGAACCGCCAGAAGGCGTTCAAGTACACGATCAAGGCCAACACCGTGGCCGTGGTCTCCGACGGCACCGCCGTGCTGGGGCTGGGCGACATCGGCCCCGAGGCCGCCATGCCGGTCATGGAGGGCAAGGCGATGCTGTTCAAGGAGTTCGCCGACGTCGACGCCTTCCCGATCTGCCTGGGCACGAAGGACGCGGACGAGATCGTCGAGACCGTGATCCGCATCTCCCCCACGTTCGGCGGCATCAACCTCGAGGACATCTCCTCGCCGCGCTGCTTCGAGATCGAGCAGCGCCTGCAGGAGACGCTCGACATCCCCGTCTTCCACGACGACCAGCACGGCACGGCGATCGTCACCCTTGCGGCCCTGATCAACGCGTGCCGGCTGACCGCCCGCCGCATGCCGGACCTCGAGGTGCTGATGGTCGGCGCGGGCGCCGCCGGCGTGGCGGTGGCCAAGATCCTGATGGACGCGGGCGTGATGTCGATCGTCGCCTGCGACCGCTTCGGCGCCATCCACACGGGCCGCGACGACTACGAGGCCGGCTCGATGAACGCCCCGAAGCGCTGGCTCGCCGAGAACACCAACTCCGGCCGCCGCGACGGCTCACCGCGCCAGGTGATCGAGGGAACCGACCTGTTCATCGGCCTGTCCGGGCCGGGGATCATCGACGCCGCCGACCTGCAGCGGATGAACGCCGACCCGTTCGTCTTCGCGATGGCGAACCCGAACCCCGAGGTTCGCCCCGAGGAGGCCGCCCCGCACGTGCGCGTGATGGCCACCGGGCGCTCCGACTACCCCAACCAGATCAACAACGTGCTGGCCTTCCCGGGGGTCTTCCGCGGAGCCCTCGACGCGCGCGCCACGGCCATCAGCGAGGAGATGAAGCTGGCCGCGGCCAAGGGGATCGCGAGCGTCGTCGAGGACGACGAGCTGGACGAGGACTACATCATCCCCAGCGTCTTCAACCGCGACGTGAGCCACGCGGTGGCGAGCGCCGTACGAGATGTGGCGGAGCGCTCGCGCGAGTCGGCCGCCGGGCCGGAGCAGCCGACCGTGGACCGCGCCGCCGTGACATGAACCGGGGGCTCGCGCCCCATGGCCCGAAGCACCCGGCTCGGCCGGCTGCGCAGGGCTCGGTGTCTTCCCGCTGATGCTTGGCCGGTACCGGACATGCGCGTAGCGATAACGGGGGCGACGGGGACGATCGGCCGCGCCCTGGTGCGCGAGCTCGGCGGGCGCGGCGACGAGGTGACAGCGCTGTCGCGCGACGCGTCCCGGGCGAACCTCGGCGTGGAGACGCTCGACTGGCGCGATCCGAAGGCCGCGCCGCCGCCGCCCGACGCGCTCCGCGGCCGCGACGCCGTGGTGAACCTGCTGGGCGAAACGGTCGCCCAGCGCTGGTCGGACGAGGCGAAGCGCGAGATCCGCGACTCGCGCGTGCTCTCGACGCGCAACCTCGTTGCGGCGCTCGCAGAGCTGCCGGAGGGCGAGCGGCCGCGGGTGCTCGTCTCGCAGTCGGCGTCGGGCTGGTACGGACCGCGCGGGGACAAACGGCTCGACGAGGACGAGCCCGCGGGGAGCGACTGGCTCGCTGGCGTGGTACGCGATTGGGAGGCCGAGGCGCGCGGCGCGGCCGGCTTGCGCGTCGTGCTCACCCGCACCGGCGTCGTGCTGTCATCGGGCGCCGGGGCGCTCGCGAAGATGCTGCCGTTCTTCAAGCTCGGGATCGGCGGGCCGGTCGCGGGCGGCGAGCAGTACGTGCCCTGGGTGCACATCGACGACGTGGTCGGGGTCATGGCGTGGTGCCTCGCGGAGCAGTGCAGCGGTGCCGTCAACCTGACCGCCCCGGAGCCGGTCACCAACAAGGAGTTCTCCAGGACGCTCGGACGCGTCCTTCGTCGCCCCGCTCTGGCGCCGGTTCCCGGCCTCGCCGTGAAGATCCTCTACGGAGAGATGGCGACGATCGTGACCACGGGCCAGCGGGCAGTGCCCGCGCGGCTGACCGAGATGGGGTACCGCTTCCGCCGGCCGGATCTCGAGGACGCGCTGCGCAGCGCCACGGCCTAGGTCTGCTGCTTGCGCACGGCCTGCTGCTCCGCGCGCAGCTCGGCCACCGTCTTGCCGCCGGTGCCGAACACCCCCTGCAGCTTCCAGCGCGAGTCGGCCCTGGCGGGCCAGATCAGCCAGACCACGACGCCGACGACCGAGAGCAGCAGCCCGAAGGCGAGCCCGAGCTTCTCGCCGTAGCCCTTGCGCGACGACAGGTAGGACGCCACGATCGCCGACGCCAGCCACAGGTAGGTGAGCCACAGGGCGCCGGCGCCGATGACAGCGAGGAGGTCCATCGTCACGCCCCCAGGTAGGCCTTCTGGACGTCGGGGTTGGTGCGCAGAGCGCTCGACGCGTCCTCGAGCGCGACGTGGCCGGTCTCCAGCACATAGCCGCGCTTCGACACTTCGAGCGCGTAGTTTGCGTTCTGCTCGACGAGCAGGATCGTCGTGCCCTGCCGGTTGATCTCGGCGATGGTCTCGTAGATCCGCTCGACCAGGATCGGCGCGATCCCCATCGAGGGCTCGTCGAGCAAGAGCAGCCGCGGGCTGGCCATCAGCGCTCGTCCGATCGCGAGCATCTGCTGCTCGCCGCCGGACATCGTGCCGCCCTTCTGGCGCTCGCGCTCCTTGAGCCGCGGGAACAGCGAGTAGACGCGCTCGCGGTCGTTCTCGATCCCGTCGCGGTCCTTGCGCAGGTAGGCCCCCAGGTCGAGGTTCTCGCGCACGCTCATGCGTGGGAACACGTGCCTGCCCTCGGGCGAGAGCGAGATGCCCCGCTCCACGATCTCCTGGGGCGGCACCTCGCCGATCTCGGTGTCCTCGAACTTGATTGAGCCCTGGCGCGGCGGCGTGAGCCCGGAGATTGACCGGAGCGTGGTCGACTTGCCGGCCCCGTTCGAGCCGATCAGCGTGACAACCTCGCCCTCGTCGACGGTCAGCGAGACGCCCTTGAGCGCCTCGATGTTGCCGTAGAAGGTGTGGACGTCCGTGACCTCGAGGAGCGGCATCAGGCCGGCCCTCCCGATTCCGGTTCCCGGCGCGCGCCCGCCTCGGCCTCCTCCGCGCCCTGCTTGCCGAGGTAGGCCTCGACCACCCGTGCGTTCGTGCGCACCTCCTCGGGCGAGCCCTCCGCGATCTTCTGGCCGTGGTCGAGCACCGTGATGTACTCGGAGACGCCCATCACGACCTGCATGTCGTGCTCGATCAGCAGGATCGTGAGCTTCCGTTCGTCGCGCAGCCGGCGCATGAAGTTCGTGAGCTCGGCCGACTCCTGCGGGTTCATGCCCGCCGTCGGCTCGTCGAGTAGCAGCAGCTTTGGCTCCGAGGCCAGCGCGCGGGCGATCTCCAGCCGTCGCTGGTCGCCGTAGGACAGGTTGACCGACATCTGGTCGAACTGGCTCTCTTCGATGCCGGAGTAGGCGAGCGTCTCGCGCGCCTTCTCCTCGACCTCCTGCTCCTCGCGCCGCACCCGCGGCAGCCGGAAGATCGAGCCGAACAGCCCTGCGCGCATGCGCGCGTTCTGTCCGACCATCACGTTCTCGAGCGCCGTCATCGTCCCGAACAGGCGGATGTTCTGGAACGTCCGCGCCATCCCGTCCTTCATGATCAGGTCGGGCCGGCGCCCGGTCACGTTCCTGCCGCCGAAGCTGACCCGGCCGTAGGTCGGCCTGTAGAGCCCGGTGAGCATGTTGAAGAAGGTCGTCTTGCCGGCGCCGTTCGGGCCGATGATCGAGACGATCGAGCGCTCCGGGACATGGAACGTCACGTCCTCGACCGCCACGAGGCCGCCGAAGACCTTCGTCACGTTCTCCGCGGTGAGCAGCGAGGTGCCGTTGCCCTCGCTCATGCGCGCGCCTCGTAGCTGGTCTCTTCGGCGCCGCCGATTCCGCTGGTCGCCCCTACGCCGACGCCCTCCGTCAGCTCGATCTTGCGCCTTCGCTCCGGTATCAGGCCCTCGGGCCGCAGCACCATCATGATCACGAGCAGGAACCCGAAGATGCCGAACGACAGCTCCGTCAGGTCAAAGTCGAGCCCGACCTTGGACGGGTAGTCGTTGAAGACGTCCGGGATCAGGTTGAAGTTGATGAACGACAGGACGATCGCGCCGAGGATCACTCCCTCGATCGAGCCCAGGCCGCCGAGGATCACCATCGCCAGCACGAAGATCGAGAACGAGAACTGGAACTGGTCGGCGTTGACCGTGTTCAGGTACGAGCCCAGGAAGACCCCCGACATGCCGCCGAAGGCGGCGCCGGTGCCGTACGCCAGCAGCTTGGTCTTCACGAGCGGCACGCCCATCGAGGCGGCCGCCACCTCGTCCTCGCGCAGCGCGATCCAGGCCCGCCCCAGGCGCGAGTCGCGCAGGCGGTAGTTCACGAACAGCACGACGGCCACCAGACCGAGCGCGACCCAGTACCAGGGTCTGAGCTCGAGCCCGGTGAAGGGTTCGAGCCCTGGCAGATCGATCTTGTCGATCGGTGTGATGCCCTGGCGCCCGTTGGTGATCTTCTCGCCGCCGATCACGATCTCGTCGCCGTTGATCACGAGGCGGCCGACGATCTCGCCGAAGGCGAGCGTCACGATCGCGATGTAGTCCCCTCTGAGCCGCAGGGTCGGCAGGCCGATCAGCATGCCCGCAATCGTTGTCACGACGACAGCGATCAGGATCACCATCAGGAAGTTGAAGTGGATGCCGGGCAGGGTCGAGGCCGGCTCGCCGACGAGCAGCGAGAACCCCTCGCCGCCGCCGGCGCTCGTGAAGAAGCCCGACATGAACCAGCCGGCCGTGAGCGCGCCGAGCGCGTAGAAGGCCACGTAGCCGAGGTCGAGCAGACCGGCGAACCCGACGATGATGTTGAGCCCGAGCGCCATCACGGTCAACGCGAGCGCCTGCGTGGCGTCCTCGAGGAAGCCGCCGCCGGAGTCCTGGAAGAACGGCAGCAGGATCGCCCAGGCGGCGAGCCCGACGAGCGTCCCGAGGAGGGCCGCCCTGTTCTCGTGGAAGATCGTCCGCACGGCGATCAGCACCCAGAGCACGAACGCCATGAGCAGGTCCATCTCGATCTGGTCCGCCATCCACAGCGTCACCACGAGCCCCGCTCCGAGGGCGATCAGCGTCCGGACGTCGGTCTTGACGCCCGGCCTGCGCAGTGCCGCCGCGGTCTTCGTCATCCGGCCTCCCGCGTCTCCTCGCCGAGCAGGCCCGACGGCCGGAAGACCATTATCAGCACGAGGTACGAGAACACGATCGCCGGCGTCCACTCACCGCCGATCCGGTTGTCGGAGATCTGTTGGATGATCCCGATGATGAAGCCGCCGAGCACGGCGCCCTTGAGGTTGCCGATGCCGCCCATCACCGCCGCGGTGAAGGCGATCAGGCCGGCCTGGAAGCCCTGGAAGAACCAGATCGTCGTCTGGTAGAGGGCGAAGATGATGCCGGCGGCGCCGGCCATGAGGCCGCCGAGCAGGAAGGTCAGCGAGATCGTGGTGTCGACGTTGATGCCCATCAGCCGCGCCGCCTCGGGGTCCTGTGCGGTGGCGCGCATCGCGCGGCCGAGCCGGCTCTGGGCGATGAAGGTGGTGAGCAGCAGCACCAGCGGGATGGTGGCCGCGACCGCCAGAATGTCGCCCTGGGAGACCGACACGCCGCCGATGTTGAAGAACTCCTTCTGGGCGCGGATCAGGTCCGGGATGCCCTCCGGGGAGCCGCCGATCCAGAGGATGCCGACGTTCTGGAGGATGAACGAGAACCCGACCGCCGTGATCAGCGGCGCCAGCTTTGGCGCCGACCTCAATGGTCGATACGCGACGCGCTCGATCATCACGTTGAGCGTGCCGCAGGCGACCATCGCCAGCAGCAGGGTCACGAACAGCCCCAGGATCAGGCCGCCGGTGCCCGTGGCGGCGGTCAGCCCGATCGTGCCGAAGAAGCCGGCCGACACCAGCGAGCCGAGCATGAACACGTCGCCGTGGGCGAAGTTGATCAGCTCGATGATGCCGTAGACGAGCGTGTAGCCGAGCGCCACCAGCGCCCAGATGGCGCCGTTGGAGAGGCCGTCCACGACGTTGTTGCCCAGCCGCGCCAGGCTGCCGTCGTCAGAGAGGTCCTGGATGCCGTAGACCACCGGCATCACCAGGAGGAGCGCGATCAGCCCGTACTCCCCGATGTAGCTGCGCACCCGGTCCCAGGTGTTGGTCCGGACCGGCAATCGGGCAGCTTCGGTACTCGCCTCCAAGTTCTCCCTCAGTCCCTCGTCCTGCGACTTCTATCACGGACGGGGGGCGGGCCGAAAGGCCCGCCCCCGAATTCCATCCGCTACCGAGTCGGCTCGATCAGCCGGCCTCGGCCTTGATCGTCTCGTCGAACTGCAGCTCGCCGCCCTTGATCGTGTAGATGCCGTAGTCCGTCAGCGTCGTGTCGCCGTTCTCGTCGATGTCGTAGGTGCCGAGCACCGACTCACGACCCTTCGTGTTGAACAGCGCATCGATCATGGCCTGCTTGTCGGTGCAGTCCGCACCGAGCTGCTCGCACGTGTCGAGCACGAGCCGCATGGCCTCGTAGCCGTAGACGGCGTACGGGTCCGGGTTCGCCTCGCCGTACTCGGCCTCGAAGTCGTCGAAGAACTTCTGGCCTTCCGGCGGGTACTCGTCCGGCGACAGCGTGGCCACGCTGACCTTCACACGGCTCGCTACGTCCGCCGGGATGCCGCCCTCGGCCGGATCGGAGAAGCCGGACTCGGCCACCCCGTCAGGCCCGTAGAGCTTGGCGTCCGGGAGGGCCGCCGCCACGTCCTTGTACAGCTGGACCGCGCCGTTGGCGGTGATGCCCGAGAACACGAAGCACTCCGCGCCCTCCGACTTCATGTTGGCCGCCTGGGAACGGAAGTTCGGCGCCTTCGGGTCGATGCCCTCGTTCGCCAGCACCTCGAGGCCCTGTTCCTTCGCCGAGCTCTCGATGTTCCGCGACAGGCCCGCGCCGTACACCTCCTTGTCGTTGAGGATGTAGGCGTTGCCGCAGCCGTCCTCACTCATGAGCGTCGCCAGCGCGGCGCCCTGGATGGTGTCCTTCGGCACGATGCGCAGGTAATGGCGCTCGCCCGACGGGTAGTACTTGTCGGGCTCGCCCTCGTCGGCGCCCGGCTCGTCCGAGGTCAGGCCCACGGCGGTGTTCGCCGGGCTGATCTGGGCGATCGGAACCTCGTTCAGCAGCGGGATCGAGATCGCGCTCGCGCCCGAGTTGAACTCGCCGATGTAGGCGACCGCCGCGTCGTCCTGCGCGACCCTGCGCGCGTTCGCCGCGGTAGCCTCGGGCGTCCACGTGCCCGCCTGCGCGGTCGAGTCGTCCAGCGACGTGTACTTGACGGTCAGGTCACCGGCCTTGCCCTTGTTCTGCTGCAGGGCAAGCCTGATTCCCTCGACCATCGCGGTGGTCTGCGGCCGCGAGGCACCCTGAAGCGGCAGCGATGAGTAGACGTTGACCGTCCCTCCGCCGTCGCCTCCGCCCCCGCCGCCGTCGCCGCCGTCGTCGTCGTCGTCACCGCAGGCGGTCATGCCTACGGCGAACACGGCGAGAAGGCAGCTGAAGACTGCCAGCCAACGTACTCGCAAGATGTCCCTCCTATAGGGAGATGGCTCCTACCTGCCCGGCATCCTATGCACGCCGTGCGGCGGAGTGCACTCACGCTCCCCGCTCTTAACGCGGAGAAAATCTGGCCTTCGAGCGGCTCGGCGGCGCCCGTCACTCGAGCATCCGGTCGAACTCGAAGCCGCCGTCGCGCAGGACGTAGAGGGCGAAGCGGGTCGTCTCCACCTCGCCCGTGGCGCGCACCCGGTACGCGCCGATCGGGGACCGGCGCCGGCGGATGCGCAGCGCCTCGCGGATGACCCTGGCGCGGTCGGCCCCGGCGTCGCGGATCGCGCCCAGCACCAACCGCATCGCCTCGTAGCCGTACAGCGCCTCGGGCCGCGCCACCGCGGCGCTCTTGGTGTCACGCAGGCGGGCGAGCAGGCGCCGGCCCTCGACGGGCATCTCGCTCGCCGGCGGGATCGTGCCGAGCGCGCTTACGCTCGCCGGCGCCGCCGGGATCGGCACCGCCAGGTCGCGGGCCAGCATGCCGGACGTCGCGTACACCGGCGTGCCCGGCAGCGCGCGGTCGACCTGGGCGAGGATCCGCCCCGTGCCCGGGCCGGCGATCCCCGCGTACACGAGCACGTCAGGGCGCGACTCGGCGAGGTCGCCCACCACGTCGGGGATCTCCTCCACGCGGCCGCGGTACTCCTCGGTCTTCACCGGCTCGGGGCCGTCGCGGCGGGCGAGCGCCACCAGGATCCCGCCCAGCTCCCGCGAGTCGATCTCGCCGTCGTAGAGCACGGCCACGTCCTCCGCGCCGGTGTCGCGGACCCGAGCGAGCAGCGCCTCGGCCTGCAGCTCGTCGGCGGGCACCAGCCGCACGAAGCTGCGTTCGTCCTCCGGGTAGTAGCGCTCCGGCCCGGCCCGCGGGCGGCCGAGCGGGGCGCGGGTGAGGCTCGTCAGGCCGTCGGCGGGCGACACCTGGAGCAGGCCGGCGTCGTTGGTGATCGGCACCGACACCGCCGAGGCGCCATAGTCGAGCTCGCCCAGGTAGGCGATCGCACGCGGGTCGTCGGCGGCCTGCTCGGCGTTCGCGCTGACCCGGTCGGGGTCCCAGAGCCGCTCGCCCGGCTCCGACGAGTCGAGCTCGACGAGGTCGACCTCGAGGTCGCCGGCCCGTCCGCCCGCCTCCTCGAGCGCGAGCTGCAGGCCGGCGACCGTGGCACGCGCGGCCGGGGCCGAGACGCCGGCGTGCGGGAGGCTCGTGTAGACGGTGACCGTCCGGCCCTCGATGCGGGTCGAGCGCTCCTCGTCGCCGAGGCAGCCGCCGAGGGCGAGTGCCGCTGCCAGCGCCGTCGCGATCGTCGTTGTGGTCCTCCGGGCCAAGCCGCTGATTGTGACGGCCGCGGATATCTTTTCGGGCGTGCGCATCGGTGTGCTGACGGGAGGCGGAGACTGCCCCGGGCTCAACGCGGTCATCCGCGCGGTGGTGCGCAAGGGCATCGACGCGCACGGCCACGCCATCGTGGGGTTCCGCGACGGCTGGCGCGGGCCGCTCGAGAACACCTACGAGGAGCTCACGATCGAGTCGACCCGAGGGATCCTCCCCCGCGGTGGGACGATCCTACGCTCGTCGCGGACCAACCCGTTCAAGCGCGAGGACGGCGCGGAGCGAATCGCCGAGAACATGCGCACGCTCAACCTCGAGGGGCTGATCGCGATCGGCGGCGAGGACACGCTCGGCGCCGCCGCGCGCCTCAACGGCGACCACGGCCTGCCGGTCCTGGGCGTGCCGAAGACGATCGACAACGACCTCGGCGGCACGGACATGACGTTCGGGTTCGACACCGCGGTCCAGATCGCCACCGAGGCAATCGACCGGCTCCACACCACGGCGGAGAGCCACAACCGGGTGATGATCGTGGAGGTGATGGGCCGCCACGCGGGCTGGATCGCGCTGTACTCGGGGCTCGCCGGCGGCGCCGACGTGATCCTCATCCCCGAGCGGCCCTTCGACATCGAGGAGGTGGTGCGCCTGATCCGCCGCCGCCACTCGCGCGGGCGCTACTTCTCGATCGTGGTGGTGGCCGAAGGGGCCACGCCGCTCGAGGGCACCCTCGAAAGAGCCGGATCCGCGCGCACCGGGCCGAGCCCGGTGCTTGCGGCCGGCTCCGGCGCCCGCGACGAGTTCGGGCACCGGCGGCTCGGCGGCATCGGCCAGCTGCTCGAGGGCGAGATCGGCGAGCGGACCGGCTTCGACACACGGGCGACCGTGCTCGGCCACATCCAGCGCGGCGGCACGCCGACCGCGTTCGACCGCGTGCTCGCCACCCGGCTCGGCCTGGCCGCGATCGACGCCGCGAACGACGGCCGCTGGGGCGTGATGCCCGCGCTGCGCGGTACGCGGATCGAGCTCGTCCCGCTCAGCGAGGCGGTCGCCAAGCTGCGAACGGTGCCACCGGAGGAGTACGCCGCCGCCGAGGCGTTCTTCGGCTAGCGTTCCTCGGGCGCTGCGGTCTGGCGGCCGAGCAGCTTGTCGAGGAAGGGCTTGATCAGCATGTAGGCGGCCGCTCCCACGACCAGGAACGCGGTCAGCAGGAAGGCGTCGAAGGCCTTGACGCCGAACGCCCAGGCGGCGATCCACCAGACGAGACCGACGGTGAGCGCGACCAGCACTATCACCGCGACGATCTCCAGTCGGCGACGGCGCGGCGCACGCGGGTGGTGGCGTTGAACGCGTTCTTCATGGCCAGCTCGGCGCTCGAGTCCCGCGCCGGCATGAGGCCGATCTGACGAGCGAAGGTCATGCCGTCGTAGTAGGCGGTGTTCGCGACGATGCTGCCGTCCTCGATCTCGAGCAGGTCGAGGCCGCGCATGTCGACGCGCCGCCCCGTGGCGTCGACGCCCTGGAACGGGCCCCCGGTGAAGTGGCCGGTCATCCGCCACTCGACGGCCGCCTGGCGCTCCCCGGCCACGACGCGGGTGACCGTGGTCTCGAGGTCCGGCACGGCAGCGAACAGCTCGCTGAAGAACGCGGTGATCTCGCCGCGCCCGCGCAGAGGGCCGAGCGGAACGAGGTCGTCCACGCCGTCCTCGGTCCAGTGGCCGGCCATCGCGCTCGTGTCGCGATTGGCGATGGCGTCGAAGTAGCTGCGCGCATGCGCCTCGACGGCCTTGCGCCGAGTGATCCGGCGCCTCTGAGGCTTCGCCTCGGCCGCGGCCTCGGGGGCCTCGGCGCCGTCGGTCTTGGTTTCCGCCATGGTAAGAGCCACCCTACACCGGCAATCGATGTCAGCGCAGCGCCTCGGCCAGCTCTTCGATCAGGGCTCCCACGGCGGTTGGCCCTCCCTCCGCCCCGGCTCTAACCACGCGGCTTCCCACGATCACCCCGTCCGCGATGTCCGCCACCGCGCGAGCCTGCGACCCGGTCGAGATCCCGAATCCCACCGCCACCGGCAACTCGGTCGTCCCGCGCACCCCGGCGACCGTCTTCAACAGTCCGGGCGGCAGCTCGTTCCGCTCGCCCGTCGTCCCCGTCAGCGACACCGCGTAGACGAACCCGCGTGCATCCGCCCCGATAGCCGCAACGCGCTCGGGCGTCGTGGTCGGGGCAACGAGGGGGACCAGCGCCAAGCCCTCGGCGTCGCACGCGGCACGGACCTCGCCGGCCTCGTCGTGCGGGAGGTCAGGCACGATCAGGCCCGACGCGCCGGCGCCGGCGGCGCGCAGCGCGAACGCCTCGGCGCCGGCCGTCATCACCACGTTGACGTACACCATCAGCACCACCGGCACCCGCTCCGTCAGCCGCTCGCAGACGCGCAGCACGCCGTGCGGCGTGACGCCGCGCGCCAGCGCCTCGGTCGCCGCGGCGTGGATCACCGGGCCGTCGGCGAGCGGGTCCGAGAACGGGATGCCGAGCTCGATCAGAGCGGCGCCGGAGTCGACCGCCGCGCGGCCGGCGTCGACCGAAGCGTCGAGACCGGGATGACCGCCCATGAGGTAGGGCATCAGCGCCGCGCGCTTGCCATGCGAAACGAAGGCCGCCGCGATGCGGTCGACGCCGGTGGCGGCGACGCTCACCCGGCCTCCTCCAGCGCAAGCACCTCGGCCAGATCCTTGTCGCCCCGACCCGAGAGCGTGACGAGGTGAACGCCATCCGAGGGGTTCGCCATCAACCACGCCAGCGCGTGCGCCGGCTCCAGCGCCGGCAGGATCCCCTCGAGCAAGGCCACTCGCCGGAACGCCGCCAGCGCCTCGGCGTCGCTCACCGCCACGTAGCGAACCCTCCCGGTGTCGCGCAGGTGCGCGTGCTCGGGCCCCGAGCCCGGGTAGTCGAGCCCCGCCGACACCGAGTGCGCCTCCAGGATCTGCCCCTCCTCGTCCTGGAGCACCGCCGACATCGCCCCGTGCAGCACGCCCCGCGCCCCGGTCGTCAGCGGCGCCGAGTGGCGGCGGGTCTCCAGACCCTCCCCCGCCGCCTCCACGCCGATCAGCCCGACCTCGGCGTCGTCTACGAACCCCGCGAAGGTGCCGATCGCGTTCGACCCGCCCCCGACGCAGGCGAGCACGCGGTCCGGGAG
>JBOGXT010000364.1:0-3388 GCA_050694635.1 Thermoleophilaceae bacterium | reverse complement strand
CGGTCGCCCACGACGAGGGTGCGTCCGCCGCCGAGGCGGTCGAGGGCGGTGTGAAACAGCTGCGGCTCGGGCTTGCCGACGATCTCTGCGGTGCGACCCGTGGCGTACTCCACCGCCGCGAGCAGCGACCCGGTGCCGGGCCAGAGGCCGTCGGGCTGCGGGTAGGTGGGGTCGCGCGCGGTCGCGAGCAGGTCGGCGCCGCGCAGCACGGCCTGTACGGCGACGCGCAGGTCGTCGTAGACGAGGTCCGTCGTCCCAGCCACCACCACCACCTCGGCGCGCGAGGCGAGGTCGGTGGCGTTCAGCACCTTGAGCCCGGCGCCCGCGACGTGGCGGTGCATCGACGGAGTCCCGATCACGAACGCCGTGCGCCCCGACCGGGTCTCCGCCAGCAGGTGCTGCATGGCGCCGCCGACAGTGACGACGTCGCGCAGCGAGGCCCTCACGCCGATCTTCCAAAGCTGCGCCACCAGGTCCTCGCCCGACTCGTAGGCGTTGTTGGTGGCGAAGGCGAGGCGCTTGCCGGCGTGCCGAAGCTCCTCGAGCGCGTCCACGGCCCCCGGCGTCGGCTGGCCGCCGACCCAGACGCAGCCGTCCAGATCGAGGATGAACTGGTCGTAGCGACCTGCAAGGGGGCTCAGTGGCACCTCGCTAGCCTACGCGCCCTTGTTGCGGCCGGTGGGACCTCCTCTTTGCGCCTTCGTGTTCGCGCTCGCGGCGTGCGGGAGCGACGACGACGACGAGCCGGCCGGGACGGCAGCCAGTTCTACATCGTGACCGCGCCGGACGCCGGGCTGCCGCCCGACTACGCGCTGCTCGGGAAGGTCGTCGAGGGGCAGGCCGTGGTGGACGAGATCGGCGACCTCGGCGACCCGGCGAGCGGAGGGGCGGGCACACCGCTCCAGGCCGTCGTGATCGAGAGTGTCGCGATCTCGGAACGCTGAACGGCCGTCGCTAGATTCGAAGGCATGTTGCGCCATGAAGGCTGGTCCAGGCCAGCGGGTGAGAGTCCCGTCCGGGTAGGCATCGGAGCGCCCGGTAGTGGGCCCCAGCTCTTCGGCGAGAGCCGATGGGCCAAGCGGGGTGTCGAAAGCCTCTTTGGAGGGAGCGAGCGCGCGGGCTGCGACTGCAGCCTCGTCAGAATCACAATGGAGGAGCCGAGCCGCTCATGTCACGGCGAAGGCCACGTCCGTCGAGCCCAGGTCCGAAGCGGGCCGGCGGGTCCTCCCGGGGTACGGGGAGTTGCACGTGCGCACGGTCTGGGCCGGAACATGGGAGACCCGTCCGCGCAGCCCGCGTCGGGCAAGGACCGTCCCTATAAGCCGAGGGCGAAGTGGGGCGGAGCGCGGCGGGAGTCCGAGGGGGCCGTAGTAGTGAGGATCGGCGTGCAGCAAAACGCGCCAGGAGCGAAGGGCCCTCGCTTTGATCACGCCTGTTGCGGAGGTAAGCGCTAGGCATGGCCGCCAAGAGCGGTCCCAACTACCCCGGCGGTAATCAGCCCGCTGGCGAGGCGGCGAGCGAAATGGCCCTCGAGGCCCCTCGCCGCCCGAAGGTGCGAGAACTCCAACGCAAGCTATGGGCAGCCGCCAAGCGATCCCCCGATCGCCGCTTCCACGCCCTCTATGACCGCATCTGGAGGGGTGACGTCCTCCGGGAGGCGTGGCGGCGCGTGCTCGGCAGAAGGGGCGCGGCTGGGGTCGATGGGTTGACCCTCGCCGCGGTGGAGGAATACGGGGCAGAGCGGATGCTCTCCGAGCTGCAACGTGACCTTCGCGGAGGCAGCTACCGCCCGTCTCCTTCGAGGCGAGTGGAGATTCCCAAGCCGCAGGGCGGCAAGCGGCCGCTCGGCATCCCGACTGTCCGTGATCGGGTCGCCCAGCAGGCGGCGCGGCTGGTCTTGGAGCCGATCTTCGAGGCGGATTTCTTGCCCGCCTCGCATGGCTTCAGGCCACGGCGCTCCGCCACCGACGCGATGGAGGAGCTCCGCAAGGGCTTCATCCGTGGCTACGTCTGGGCGCTCGACGCCGACATCCGGGACTATTTCTCCTCCATCGACCATGAGCTGCTCATGGAGCGGGTGGCGGAGCGGGTCTCGGACCGGCGGGTGCTGAAGCTGGTCCGCAAGTGGCTCGAAGCGGGAGCGATGGAGGAGGGGGCATTCCGGCAGACGGTCGCCGGCACGCCTCAGGGCGGGGTGATCTCGCCCTTGCTCTCCAACGTCTATCTCGACGCCTTCGACCGCGCTTTCGCCGAGCGCTCTCGCGGCAGGCTCGTCCGCTATGCGGATGACCTCGTCGTGCTGTGCCGGACGCAGGCCGAGGCCGAGGCGGCCCTGGGGGAGGCGAGCGTGATGCTCGCCTCCTTGGGGCTTGAGCTGCATCCCGACAAGACGAGGGTGGTGGACCTCAGAGAGGGCCGGGAGGGCTTTGACTTCCTCGGCTGCCACTTCCGAGCCCGCGTCTCGGGCCGGCTTTTGGAGCGCGGCATCCGCCGCTATTACCTCCACCGCTGGCCCTCGACGCGGTCGATGAAGCGCATCCGAGCGAAGGTCAAGGCACAGACCGGTCGCAACCGCACTGGGGTGAAGGACATTCGGATCGTGATCCGGGACCTGAACCCGATCCTGCGGGGCTGGGGCAACTACTTTCGCACTGGGAACGCCGCCGACAAGTTCACCGAGGTCGACCGCTTCGTCGCCTGGCGGCTCAAACGCTTGCTCGTCAAGCGCCACGGCCGCAATCTGCGCGCCGGACAGGTCGACCGTTGGACGCGTCAGTGGCTTCGGGAGTTGGGCCTTCACCAGCTGATGGGCACGATCCGCTATCCGGGGGTCGCGTAGCCATGCTCAGAAGATCATCGGTAAGCCGTGTGCGGGAAAACCGCATGCACGGATTGAAAGGGGAACGGGGAACCGGACCCGCACCGCGGGCACCGCGCCCCTGACTACCAATGGCATCGCCCTTCGACGTGACCGACGCGGACTTCGAGCAGCGCGTGGTGCAGCGGTCGGCCGACCTGCCCGTGCTGGTCGACTTCTGGGCCGACTGGTGCCAGCCCTGCCACATGCTCGCGCCCGTGATCGAGCGCGCCGTCGCGGCACACGACGGGAAGGTGGAGCTGGCAAAGCTCGACGTCGACGCGAACCAGGCGACCGCCGCCCGCTACGGCGTGCGCGGCCTGCCGACCGTCAAGGCGTTCCGCGACGGCCGCGTCGCCAGCGAGTTCACCGGCGCCCAGCCGCCTCAGGTCGTGGCTCGCTTCGTGGACGACCTGGTGCCGTCGGAGGTCGACGGGCTGGTCGGCGACGGCGACGAGCCGTCGCTACGGCGCGCGCTCGAGCTCGATCCCGGTCACGCGGTGGCGCGCCGCGAGCTGGGTCGCCTGCTGC
>JBOGXT010000363.1:0-3274 GCA_050694635.1 Thermoleophilaceae bacterium | reverse complement strand
GCCCGCCTGCGCGAGGTGATCGACGGGGTCGAGAACGCCGACATCGCCGGCGAGTTCGCCTTCGGCGTCTCCGAGGTCGCCCCGTTCGGCACCCCGTCGGAGAAGGGCCGCGTGGGCACGGTCCACTTCGCCCTCGGCGACAACCACCTCGCCTACCCCGGCGGCCAGAACGTCTCGAAGCTGCACCTCGACGGGGTGATCCTCGAGGCGAGCCTGCAGATCGTCGATGACGGCGCCTACATCATCAAGGACGGGGCGTGGGCCCTTTGACGTCCTCACCGGCCCCCAAGGACCGGGATTCCCGCTCGGGCTCAGACTGCACAGGCAGCCTCCCGTCGGGGGGTTCGCGGTTCATCGCCCCGCCCACCGGCGAAGGCTCCCCGCGCTGTCACGGCCTGTCCGGCCGCGAGAATGTTTCGCGCTGCGTTCGTGTCGGCGTGGGCTCGGTGCCCACAGGCAACGCAAGCGAAGCGGCGCCCGCGCCGCGACGCAGCATCGACGGTCCCACAAGCACTGCATCTCTGGCTCGTGTAGGCCGCCGGCACTTCAACCAGCCGGCCTCCGGTGCGCTCAAGTTTGTAGGCGAGCTGGCGCCGCAGCTCGCCCCAGCCCTGAGCGAGCACCGAGCGGTTGAGCCCGGCTTTCGCGCCGACGTTGCGACCGGGCTTGGCGCGCGTGCCGCGAGCAGAGCGGGTCATGCTCGCCACCTTGAGCCTCTCGATTACGACCACGCCGTGGCTCTTGGCGATCTCGGTCGAGAGCTTGTGGAGGAAGTCGTTTCGGATCCGGGCCTCATGCCCGCGGAGTTCGGCGAGCTGATCGAGCGTGCGCTGGTGGCGACGCGAGCGCCCACGCTGTCCTGGCGGCCGGTGCCGCCGCGCGGTCTCCTGGCGGCCGGCCTTTCGCTCCAAACGGCGCAGCCGCTCGGCTTGCTTCGGCGGCAGTCTCGGGCAGGTCCGCACCTCGCCGGTGGAAAGCGCAACGGTTGCGGCGACGCCGCGGTCGAGCCCGACCGGCGGACCGGGGCGCTTCAACGGCGTCTGGGCGTCGGACTCGCAGCAGAGGCTCACGTGCCAGCCGAGCGTGTCGCGAGTCACCGTCAGATGCTTGATCTGCCCGGCTGGCTTGCGGCTCCAGCGGAAGAGCACCCAACCGAGTTTCGGCACGCGCACCTCGCCCCAACGGCGGTTGAGGCGACGGACACGGATCTCGCCCCTGCCGGGGCGACTTTGGATGCGAAACGACTCGCGCCTGCCCTTGTTCTTAAAGCGCGGGTAACGAGACTGGCCCGAAAAGAAGCGGACGAAGGCGCGGTCGAGGTCGCGGAGCACCTGTTGAAGTACGTCGGAGTGCGGTTCGGCAAGCCAGGTATGGGCGCGCTTGGCGGCCGCGAGCTCGGCGTCCTGGCCGGCCCAGCGGCAGTGCTGGCCCATCCACCGCGCGATCTGGCGTTGCTCAAGCGCGGCGTTCCAAATTGCCCGAGCGCAGCCCGCCCAGCGGTTAAGCGCGTGCCCCTGCTCGGCGGTCGGGTAAAGCCTATAGCGGTAGCCGGCTTTCACGAACATATGTTCCCAACAGCGGCAGACGCCACGACGGGATGCGAGGCTGCGCGGCGACGCTTCCTCGCGCCTGAAAGCGGGTTCTTTGGCGTCGGCGGCGGCTACCGACGGCGCAACGCGGAGGCTTGCGTGAGCAACTCCACCGCGCCTGCGTCGCTAGGACGAGCGAGGTATCGATGAGCGCGATCACCGTTGTCCCACTAGAGAGCGTCGAGCCGATCGAGCTGCCCGGGGGCAGCTGGAGCCGGATGCTTGTCACCGGCGATCGCGTTGGAGAGAACGCGAGCTCGATCGGCTTCTCGGTGTTTCGGCCCGGCAGCGCGACGACCAGCGTCTCGCACGAGACCGAGGAGGTCGCCTACGTCGTCAGCGGCTCCGGGCGCCTCGACACCGACGACGGCGAGGTCCGCTTCGAGGCCGGTGACGCGATCCACATCGTGCCGCGGACCTGGCACGCGGTCGTCAACGACAGCGAAGCGGACGTGGTCATGGTGTTCGGCTTCCCGCACCCCGACTATCCGCCGACGGAGCGGCGCTGAGCGGATGAGCCCAGCGGGGACGGGCGCCGACGCAAACGGAGGCGAGCACGGTGCCGAGGACGTCCGCGCTCGGATCGCCTGGGCCTGCCGGATCCTCGCCGCCGAGGGCTATCAGGACCTCACGCTGGGCCACGTCAGCGCCCGCGATCACGAGCGCCCCGAGCGGATGTGGATCAAGCGGCGCGGGGTGACCCTGGCCGAGGTCACTCCCGCCGACGTGATCGAGTTCGAGCTCGGCGCCGACCTGCGCGACGCCTCCGACGAGATGCACCTCGAGGCGGTCCTGCACACCGAGGTCTACCGCCGCCGCGACGACGTGGGCGCGATCGTCCACGGCCACCCGCCCTATGCGACCGCCTTCGCCGCCACCGACGCCGACCTCCTTCACCTCACCCACGACGCGGTGATGTTCGACCGCGGCCTCGCGATCTACGAGGGCGACCCCGACCTGATCACCGAGCCCGAGCAGGGCTCCGACGTCGCCGAGGCGCTGGGCGAGCACTCGGTGGTGCTGCTGCGAAACCACGGCGTGCTCGTCGCCCAGCGCGACCTGCCGTGGATGGTGCTCGCGGCGGTGACCCTGGAGCGGGCGGTGATGCTGCAATCGATCGCAGCCACCCTGGGCGGGGCGCGGCCGATCGAGCCGATGCTGATCGACGAGCTCAACCGCCGCAAGTACAACGACGGGCTGGTCGACGAGTACTGGGGCGCCTGGGTCCGCGACCTGCGCCGCCGCGGCCTCGACGAGGGAATGGAGTCCTAGCCGTGAACGAGGCGAGCGCGCGGATCACCGTCAACGGCACGCCGCGCGAGCTGGTCGTGCCGGCGCAGGAGCTGCTGCTGGACACGCTGCGCGAGCGGCTCGGGCTCACCGGGGCGAAGCGCTCCTGCGACGTCCAGGTCTGCGGCACCTGCACGGTGCTCCTCGGCGGCGAGCCGGTGAGCTCGTGCACCTACCTCACCTGCGACGCGGACGGCCGCGAGGTGCTGACGATCGAGGGTTTCGCCGAGCAGCCCGAGTTCGCGGAGTTCGAGCGCGCGTTCGTCGACCGCGCCGCGCTTCAGTGCGGCTTCTGCACCCCCGGCTTCGTGCTCACGCTCAAGGCGCTGCGCGACGCCGGCGAGCTGCGCACACGCGAGGACGCGATCGCCGGGCTCGACGGCAACGTCTGCCGC
>JBOGXT010000362.1:0-4152 GCA_050694635.1 Thermoleophilaceae bacterium | reverse complement strand
GCTCCACGCCGTGCAGGGCGGCTCGCCCGAGGCTTTCGATATCGCGGGCCGTCCGTTCGAATCGCGGCTCGTGCTGGGCACCGGCGGCTTTCGCAACCTGGAGACGATGGCGGCGGCGGCGCGCGAGTCGGGCGCCGAGCTGGCCACGGTGGCGATGCGGCGCGTCGATCCGCGCGCGCGCGGCTCGATCCTCGAGGTGCTCGAGCGGGCCGGCCTCGACGTGCTGCCGAACACCGCCGGCTGCTTCACCGCCCGCGAGGCGGTCACGACGGCGCGGCTCGCGCGCGAGGCGCTCGGCTCCGACTGGGTGAAGCTCGAGGTGATCGGCGACGACCGCACGCTCCTGCCCGACCCATCAGAGCTGCTCGAGGCCGCGGAGACGCTGGTCGCCGATGGCTTCGTGGTGCTGCCCTACACGAACGACGATCCTGTGCTCGCCCGCCGGCTCGAGGACGCCGGCTGCGCGGCGGTCATGCCGCTGGGCTCGCCGATCGGCAGCGGGATGGGGATCAACAACCCGTACAACCTGCGCCTCATAGTCGAGCAGGCGAGCGTGCCGGTGATCCTCGACGCCGGCGTGGGCACCGCCTCGGACGCCGTCCTGGCGATGGAGGCCGGGTGCGACGCCGTGCTGCTCGCCAGCGCCATCTCGCGCGCGGCCGACCCGGTCGCGATGGCGCGCGCCATGCGCAAGGCGATCGAGGCGGGTTGGGAGGCGCGCCACGCCGGGCGGATCCCGCGCCGGCTGTTCGCGCAGGCGTCTTCGCCGGAGGAGGGGCTCGCCGAGCTGGAGCCGGACGCCGCGCCGGGCCGGTGAGCGTCGAGCTCGCGCGCGGCGAGCTCGACGAGCTGGCGGAGCGCTGGCGAGCGGGCTGGCAGGGCGCCGGGTTCCAGGCGTGCTGCACGCCGGACGTCGCCTACGAGGATCCGGTCGCGGTCGATCCGCTGCGCGGGGTGGACGCGCTCGACCGACACGCGATCTCGCTGCTCCGGGCGTTTCCGGACCTGCGCGTGGAGGCGACGGCGCCGCCGCTAGGGCGCGGTACGCACGCGTGCGTGCCCTGGCGCGCGTTGGGCACGCACCGGGGCGACATCGGCGCGCTGCCGGCCACCGACCGCTTCGTGACGCTGCACGGCCTGCACTACCTGGAGCTCGCCGACGGCGGCGTGCGCCGCGCGCGGGGGTTCTTCGACCTCTACGACGCGGCGATGCAGCTCGGCCTGCTGCCGGCTCGAGGCGGGCTCGGAGAGACCGCGCTGCTGATGCTGCGCGGCTTCGGGCTCAGGCGCCGGCCCGAGTGAGACGGCGGGTCAAGCGCCGAAGCGCGAGCCCACCCGCCACCCCGAGGAGGCCGATGGCGGCGAGGAGCGCGAGCTCGGAGCCGGTGAAGGGAAGCGACGCGCGGGAGCCGCCGAGTTGCGCACCCGTCTGGGCCGGGTCGGCGGTGGCCGCGGCAGCGCCGCCCGCCGTCCGCACGAGCGCCTCCCCTGCCGATTCGACTGCTGTTCGCCAGAAGGATGGCCCTCGCGCCGGACGTTCGCCGGGGGCCGCGTGCTACTTGACTACGACCGTTCCCTCCATGCCGGGGTGCACGGTGCAGACGTAGTCGAAGGTGCCGGCCTCGCCGAAGGTGTGCTCGAAGGTGTCGCCGCCAGCCAGGCCGCCGGCCTCGCCCGAGCTGAAGCTGTCCGCGGTTACGTCGTGATCGACAGAGTCCTCGTTCGTCCAGGTGACCGTGTCGCCGACGCTCACCGTGACCTCGGACGGCCCGAACTGGATGTCCTTCAGCGAGACCTCCGCCCCGCCGCCGCCCCCTCCGGCGGGCTGCTCGGTGGTCGCGGCGCCGCCCCCTCCGCCGCCCCCGTCGTCGTCATCGTCGCCGCCGCAGCCGGCGACGACCAGTCCGAGCGCCATGCAGGCAAGGAGCAGTG
Organism: Thermoleophilaceae bacterium; assembly: GCA_050694635.1. Lineage (GTDB taxonomy): Bacteria > Actinomycetota > Thermoleophilia > Solirubrobacterales > Thermoleophilaceae > JACVRW01. Next base: position 2,220 of record JBOGXT010000362.1, on the reverse strand, counting down.
CGAGCCATCTCGTCATCGAGTCCCCTCTCGAGTTTCCGGAATCGAACACTAGGTCACCAGCAGCTCCATCAGAGCCTTTTGCGCGTGCAGGCGGTTCTCGGCCTGGTCCCATACCGCCGACCGGTCGCCGTAGAGCACGCCCTCGGAGATCTCCTCGCCCGGATGGGCAGGCAGGCAGTGGAGCGCCACGGCGTCCTCGCGCGCCTTGGCGAGCAGCTCCACGTCGACGCGGTAGGGGGCTAGCAGCGCCCGCTTGCGCTCGGCGTCGTCCTCGTCGCCCATGCTGATCCACACGTCCGTGTAGACGGCGTGCGCGCCGCGCACCGCCTCGCCCACCGGCACCGACCGAAGCTCCGGCAGCGCCAGCTCGTCCGGGGTCGCCACCGCCAGCTCCACTCCCGCCAGCCGCGACGCGACCAGCAGCGAGCGGGCCACGTTGTTGCCGTCGCCGACGTACGCCAGCTTCAGGCCGTCGAGCCCGCCGAAGCGCTCCCGCAGCGTCATCAGGTCGGCCAGCGCCTGGCACGGGTGGTGCTCGCGGGTGAGCATGTTGATGACCGGGATACGCGCGTGTTCGGCGAGCTGTTCGACCGTCTCGTGCGGGCCGGTCCGGATCCCGACCGCGTGCACCATGCGCGACAGCACGAGCGCCGTGTCGCGCGGCGACTCCCCGCGCGCGAGCTGCAGCTCGCCCTCGCGCAGCACGAGCGGGTGGCCGCCCATCTCGTACACGCCGGCCTCGAACGACACGCGCGTACGGGTGGAGGGCTTGTCGAACACGAGCGCCACGCTCCGGCCCTCGAGCGCGCGCGACCCGAGCCGGTCGGCCTTGAGCTCGAGCGCGCGCTCGATCAGCCGCTCGAGCTCGGCGCTCGTAAGCTCCTCGCCTGTCAGGAAATGCCGGGCCAATGCGAGTCCTCAGCTGGAACCTCTACCACGGCCGCGACTTCCCGCCCGACCCGGCGCTCTTCACCCCGCGCTCGCGCCTGCTGCGAAGGACGGAGCGCAACGCCAGCCACGTCAAGGTCAACCGCCCGCTCTTTGACGAGTTCGTTCGCGTGCTGGACGGGGTCGACTGGGACCTGGCCGTGCTCCAGGAGGCGCCGCCGCGCTGGTTCGGGGAGCTTCAGCGGCGCACCGGCTCGGCGGGCGTGCGCGTGCTCACCTCGCGAAACGTCTTCCCGCCCCTGCAGGGCGTGTTGGCCGACTGGAACCCCGACCTGATGGCGTCCTGGGAGGGCGGCTCGAACCAGATCCTCGCGCGCGCCCCGGCGCGGATCCTCGAGCACCGCAAGCTCACGCTCACGCGCCGGCCCGAGCGGCGCCGCATGCACTGGGCGCGCCTCGAGCTGCCCGGCGCCAGGCCGCTCTGCGTCGCGAACCTGCACGCCTCGGCCCGGCGCCCCGCGCAGGCGGGGGCTGAGGTGCTCGCCGCCGCCGAGGCGGCGGTCGGCTGGTCGGCCGGCGCCCCGCTCGCGTTCGGCGGTGACCTCAACCTGTGTCCCGAGGCCCAGCCCGAGCCGTTCGCGCTGCTGCGCGACCGCTTCGGCCTGCGCGAGCCGACCGCGCCCGACGCCATCGACCACGTGCTCGTCAGCGGCCTCGAGATCGCGGAGTCGCCCCGCCGGCTGGCGCCCGAGCGGCGCGAGCTGATCGAGCCCTGCGGGCTGCGCCTGCGGCTCTCGGATCATGCGCCCATTGCGGGGGAATTCGTGAAATAGTCTTGCTCGTCAGCGGTTCGAGGAGGGGAGTGCTTATGGCGCAGAGCGGTGGCAGCAGCAGATCGGGGTCGAGATCGAGCGGCCGCAGCGCCGCCTCGCGCAAGGCCGCCGCGAAGAAGGGCGGTCAGGCCCGGGCCCGCCAGCAGAAGTCGCAGAAGGCGGCGAGGAGCACCGCAAGGACAGCCTCCCGCGGCGCGCGCCGCGCCGGCGTCGAGGCCAAGACCGTCGCCGAGTTCCGCGAGGCCCTCCGGAAGAACCTGATCAAGCCGATGGAGATGGTCCTCATCTCGCGCGATCGGATCGAGGAGGTGCTCGGCGAGGCCGTCGACCAGGGGCGCGTCACGGCCCGCGACGCTCAGCGCATCACCTCCGGCCTCGTCAAGCGCGGCCAGCGGCAGACCAGCGACGTCCTGAAGGACCTCGAGCAGCTGCTCGACCGCGGGCGCGGCGGGATCGGCGGCCGCACGGCCGGCGCGCGCGGACGCGCGGTGCGCAGGGC
>JBOGXT010000361.1:0-2663 GCA_050694635.1 Thermoleophilaceae bacterium | reverse complement strand
ACCTCGCCGGCCAGCTCGAGGCCGGGTATGTCCGCCGGCGAGCCGGGCGGGGCCGGGTAGCCGCCGCGGCGCTGGAGCATGTCGGCTCCGTTCAGGCCCGCCGCGCGCACGCGCACCAGCACCTCGCCCTGACCGGGCTCGGGGTCGGGACGGTCCTCGACCACGAGCCGCCCGTCCTGGATCGTCACGGCGCGCACGCGCGCAACATACCGGCGTCATGAAACGTTGATGTCGTACCCGGTGTCTAGGGTGCAGAGGCCGCGAGTGAAGGGACCGTCCCTCATCACGCGCAGTTCCCGGCCGCCGCTCTGGCGGGAGGCGCGGCTGGGCCTGGAGGCCGCGGCCCTGCTGCGCGACCCGGTGCTCCGCGGCGAGGGCCTGCGCGACGGCCGCGGGCGCCCGGTGCTGCTGATCCCGGGCTTCATGGCCGGCGACGCGTCGCTCGGGCCCATGGCGGGGTGGCTTCGGCGGGCCGGCTACCGGCCCACACGCGCGGGGATGCGCGCCAACGTGGACTGCTCAGGGGCCCAGGTTCCGCGGCTGGAGGAGCGGCTCGAGCGGGTCGTCCGGGAGCAGGGCAAGCGCGCCGCTCTGATCGGGCAGAGCCGCGGCGGCGGGCTGGCGAAGGTGCTGGCGGTGCGCCGTCCGGACCTCGTCGGCGGGATCGTGACATTGGGCTCGCCCCAGCTCGAGCCGCTGGCGGTCCACCCGTTGGTGCGCCTGCACGTGCACGCGGTCGGAGCGCTGGGGTCGCTGGGAACGCCCGGGCTGTTCCGGCGCTCCTGCATGGACGGGGGCTGCTGTGCGGACTTCTGGGAGGAGCTCGCCGGCCCGCTCCCCGCGGGCGTCGGGTTCGTGTCGGTCTACTCGAAGAGCGACGGGATCGTCGACTGGCGCGCCTGCCTCGACCCGTGCGCGGACGAGCACGTGGAGATCGAGGCGAGCCACATCGGCATGGCCGTCAGCCCGGCCGCGTGGCGCGCTGTGGCGGCGGCCCTGGAGCGGTTCGGGCGCGCGGAGGCGCGGCAGCGGAGGGCACCAGCGCGGGTGCGCAAGCTGCGCCGCGCGGCTTGACGACGGGCACTCACGCAACGAGGACCGCGGCTCCCTGGACCTCGCCCTTGCGCAGGCGCTCGAGCGCCTCGTTCGCACGGTCCAGCGGATGGCTCTCGACCTGGGTCCGGACCGGCACGCGCGGGGCGAGCTCCAGGAACTCCTCGCCGTCCGCGCGCGTGAGGTTCGCGACGCTCCGCAGCGTGCGCTCGCCCCAGAGCAGCTCGTACGGCAACGACGGGATGTCGCTCATGTGGATGCCGCCGCAAACGACGCTGCCGCCCTTCGCCACCGCCCTGAGCGCGGCGGGGACCAGCTCCCCCGCGGGGGCGAAGATCAGCGCGGCATCGAGCTCCTCCGGCGCCGGCCCGAGCGCGTCGCCGGCCCACTCGGCGCCGAGCTCGAGGGCGAAGGCCTGGGCGGCGCCGTCGTTCGCGCGGGTGAACGCGAAGACCCGGCGTCCCTGGTGCCGGGCGACCTGGCAGACGATGTGCGCGGCGGCGCCGAAGCCGTAGAGGCCGATCCGCTCGGCGTCGCCGGCCAGGCGGAGCGTGCGATAGCCGATCAGGCCGGCGCAGAGCAGTGGCGCGGCCTGGAGGTCGGGATAGCCGTGCGGCAGGGCGAAGCAGAAGCGCTCGTCGGCGACGGTCAGCTGGGCGAAGCCGCCGTCGCGGTCGTAGCCGGTGAAGCGGGCGCGATCGCAGAGGTTCTCGCGACCGGAGCGGCAGAAGCGGCACTCCCCGCAGGTCCAGCCGAGCCACGGAACGCCGACCCGTTCGCCGGCGGCGAAGCGCTCCCCGCCGTCGACGACGCGGGCCACGATCTGATGACCGGGCACGAGCGGGAGCTTCGGCCGCTGGAGCTCGCCGTCGACGACGTGCAGGTCGGTGCGACAGATGCCACACGCCGCGACCTCGAGCAGCACCTCCCCGGGCCCCGGGTCCGGAGCGGGAAGCTCAGCCGGCCGAAGCGGAGACCGCGGCGCATCGAGGACCATGGCACGCACGCGCCGAAGGCTACGGTGGCGGAGACCCGCTTCGCCCGCGCCAACCCGGGTGTGGGCCCTGAAGTGCGCCATGTGCGGACGCCTGGCGGCGGTCGCTCGCGTCGAGCGGCGTAGCCTCTCTCCCGTGGTTGCCCGCTTTGGACCACTCGTCGATTCAGCCTGGCTTCGGGCCCATGTCGGCGACCCCGGCCTCGTGGTGGTCGACTGCCGCTTCGTGCTCGGCCAACCCGGGGCCGGCGAGAAGGCATGGCGCGACGCTCATATCCCCGGCGCGGCCTTCCTGGACGTCGACCGCGACCTCGCGGCGGCGCCGGACGAGCGCGGCCGCCACCCGCTGCCCGACGCGCAAGACTTCGAGGCGGCCGCCCGCCGCGCGGGGATCGGACGGGAGACCCGTGTGGTCACCTACGACGAGGCGGGCGAGGGAGGCGCCGCCAGGCTCTGGTGGCTCGCGCGCCACTTCGGCCACGACGGCGTGGCCGTGCTGAACGGCGGCCTGGCCGCCTGGCGCGAGGAGGGCGGCCCGCTGGAGGCGGGGCCCGAACAGGACGGCCCGCTGCGGGCCGGCGAGGCCGCCGAGGGCGACTTCGCCGCACGACCGCGC
>JBOGXT010000360.1:0-3196 GCA_050694635.1 Thermoleophilaceae bacterium | reverse complement strand
ACTTCACGCTGTTCGAGCTCCTGCGCGAGCCGGACATCCGAGTCTGGCGCGAGAAGGCCGCGTGGATCGCGCGGCACGGAGGGCTGGTGAACGTGCTGGTGCACCCCGACTACGCACTCACCGAGCGGCTGCGCCACTACGACGAGCTGCTGGGCTTCCTTGCCGGGCTGGACGGGGGCTGGCACGCGCTGCCGAGAGAGGTCGCGTCGTGGTGGCGCCGGCGTGCCTCGCTCGAGGCCGAGTTGGCGGACGGAAGCGCACCAGATGCCGAGGGGTTGGCCGCGGCGGGCGCCTCGATCTGGTGGGCCGAGGAGCGGGGCGGGTCGATCCTGATCACGACAAGCGAGGACGAGCATGCCAGCGTCTGAAACGCCGGGCGAGCGCCTGACCATGTACGTCGAGGCGCTGCGGCGCCACCGGGTTCTGGTGGCGTGCATCGTCTTCGCCACCGTGATGGCCGGCCTGGTCGTCGCGACGCTCGCCCCGAAGTCGTACGACGCCACCGCCAAGGTGCTCATAGGCCAGCGGGCACAGCTCGATGCCCTCCTCGGCGCGCCCGACTACACGCCGGACCCGGAGCGCGACGTCAACACCAGCGTGGAGCTCATCACGCTGGAGCCGGTCGCCGAGAGCGTCAGCCGGCGGCTCGGACTGGGCCTCTCCCCGGGCGCGCTCACCAGCAAGGTCGAGACGGCCACCGCCGGGAACTCGAACGTCGTCTCGATCACCGTGCGCGACGGTTCTCCCGCCCGCGCAGCTCGGATTGCCAACGCCTTCGCGCAGGCCTACCGCGACTTTCGCACCCGGGCCGCGCAGGCGAGTCTGAATGACGCGATCGCCCGGGCGGGCGAGCGCGCGGTCCGGCTTCCCAGCGGCCCCGAGCGTGAGACCCTCGACGCCGAGCTGCGGAAGCTCCAGGCCACGGCCGCCTTCCAGACGGGGGGTGTCCAGATCGTCCGCCGCGCCACGGGTCCCTCGGCGGTGGCGTCGCGGCGCCTGCTGCCGAGCGCGATCCTGGCGGGGTTCCTGGGCGTGATCCTCGCGACCGTGGCCGTCGTCGTGCTCGCGCGTACGGACAAGCGTGTACGGAGCGCCGACGATCTCGAAGCCGCGGCGCGGCACCCCGTGCTCGCCACGGTGGCGATCTCACCCCGCCGTGGCCTCATCACGGAGGGGCGCGACTCGCTGGCAACGCTCGCCCTCGCCCTGGCTCTGCGCGAGAACCGGCCGCGGCGGGGGCGCAAGCCCGTCAAGAGGGAACCCTCCCCGCGCGTGCTGCTCCTGGCGTCGCCTGGGCCCCGGGAGGGGACCACCCAGGTCACGCTGGGCCTGGCGCAGGCGCTCGGCGAGATGGGCCGCCGGGTTGTCGCGATCGAGGCCGACTTTCGCGAACCGGCCTTCGCCGCACAGCTCGGGCTGCGTCCCGCCGGCGGGCTCGCCTCGGTCCTGAGCGGCATCCCCACGCTCGACGAGGAGCTCGTCGAACTACCCCTGTCGAGCGGAAGGGGAGCATCCGTATGGGCGCTTCCCGCGGGATCCACGTCCTCGCCGCCCCAGCCGCTGCTCGCCGGGTTCAGGATGGCGGCGCTTGTGGCGGAGGCCTCCGGGATCGCGGACCTGGTGCTGCTGGCGGGCGCCCCGTTGGGCCCGTTCGGCGACTCGATCGCGCTGGTTCCGCTTGCCGACGTGGCGCTCCTCGTGGGGCGTCTGGACGTGACGCGCCGGGACCAGGCCGGCCGGGCGGTGCGCATGCTCGAGGAATTGGAGATCCCGCTCCTCGGAGCCGTTGCGACCGCCGGCGCACCCGCCGATCCGGCCGCCACGAGGCGCGTGCCGGCCACGCCGCGCGAGGGCGCTCCGGCGCCCGATCGGATCGACCACGTGGACCCGAGCGCCAACGGCTCGGGCGGCAGACCCGAGACGCCCACGGAGGTGAGCACATGGTGAGGACGACTGACTCGCTGGACGTCGTGGTGGTCGGCGCCGGGCCGTACGGACTGGCCTGCACGGCCCACCTGCGCTCGCTCGGCCTCGGCGTCCACACCTTCGGTGAGCCGATGGAGCTGTGGGAGCGGCAGATGCCCATCGGCATGTTCCTGCGCTCGTCGTGGGAGGCCTCCTCGATCTCCGATCCGGCGGGCGAGCTCACGCTCGACGACTACGAGGCGGAGCACGGCGTGGTCCTCCCCCGCCCGGTCCCGCTCGAGGATTACCTCCGCTACGGCCGCTGGTACCAGCGCCAGGCGGTCCCCGACGTGGACGTCCGGCGCGTGACGCGGGTCGAGCGGACGCTGGGCGGCTACCACCTCCACCTCGACGACGGCGACCGGCTCCGGGCGCGCCGGGTGGTGATCGCCACCGGGCCGGCCGAGTTCGCCCGGCGTCCCGCGTGCTTCGACGGGCTCGCTCCTCCGTTGGTCGCCCATTCCTCAGAGCTGCGCGCGCTGGACTCGTTCGCCGGTACCCGAACCGCGGTGATCGGAGCCGGCCAGAGCGCGATCGAGCTGGCGGCCCTGGTCAACGAGGCGGGAGCGGAGGTCGAGGTGATAGCGCGCGCGAACCGCATCCGCTGGTTGCGCCGAAGCGGTTGGCTGCACAGCCGAGAGGGGCTCCTGCGCCAGCTCGTCTACCCCAAGACGGACGTCGGCCCGGTGGGCCTGAGCTGGCTGGTGGCCATGCCGAATGCCTTCCGCCGGGTGCCGCATGGGCTCGGCGACCGGATCGCGTACCGGTGCATCCGCCCGGCGGCCTCGGCGTGGCTCATCACAAGAGCGGCCGAGACCCGGCTGACCATGGGGCGCACCATCCTCTCTGCCGCGGCGGCCGGCGACGGCGTGCGGCTCGAGCTGGACGACCGGACGACGCGGGAGGTCGACCGGGTCGTATTGGGCACCGGCTTCGAGGTTCGCGCCGACCGCCACCCGCTGCTGGGGCGCGAGCTGCTCGCCGACCTCCGCACCCGCGAGGGCATGCCGCTGCTCGCGGCCGGCTTCGAGTCGAGCATCCCCGCGCTGCACTTCGTCGGCGCCTTCGCCGCCAGCAGCTTCGGGCCGGTGATGCGGTTCGTCTCGGGGACCCCGTTCAGCGCGCCCGCCCTGGCCGCGCACGTGGCGGGAGCCCGGGCGCCGGCGCAGCTTCGAACCCGGCCCGCCTCCGCGGCCGCGTGACCGCGATGGACGTGGGAGCGGTCGTGACC
>JBOGXT010000359.1:0-2459 GCA_050694635.1 Thermoleophilaceae bacterium | reverse complement strand
GTGCCGGCCCTACGCCGCGCGGGGCTCCGGGCCGCCCGCGACGAACAGGCAGATCGCCGCCGAGGTCCATCTCAGCGTCGAGGCGGTGAAGAGCCACCTGCGCAAGCTGTTCGTGAAGTTCGGGCTCGGCGAGCTACCACAGAACGAGAAGCGCGCCAGGCTCGCCGATCACGCCTTCCAGCTCGGCCTGGTCGGAGAGCGAGAGCTCTCGCCGAGGTAGCCACCAACGACACCTTGGGTCGCTTGCGGCGATCGGTCCGGTGCGCGAGCCTGGCGGCGGGATGGAAGCGGCCGTGGCACCGATACGATCACCGTGGGTTGGGCGAGAGCGCGCGCCCACACGCGTGATGACTGCCGGCGAAGGCCGGGCGCCCGCCGGAGCCGCGCTCCGGCCAGGCTCACGGCTCGCGGGCTACCGGATCGAGCGCGTGCTCGGGCGGGGTGGGATGGGGAGCGTCTACGAGGCGAGCCAGGTCTCGCTCGAGCGCCGGGTGGCGCTGAAGGTGATCTCGCCGGAGCTCGGCGCCGACGAGAGCTTCCGCGAGCGCTTTCGCCGCGAGGCGCGCATCGCAGCGACGGTGGAGCACCCGAACCTGCTCCCCGTCTACGAAGCGGGCGAGACGCGGGACGGGCGCCTCTACATCTCGATGCGTTACGTGGACGGCGATGACCTCGAGTCGAGGCTGCGCAGGCTCGGGCCCCTGGGAGCCGCGGAGGCGCTCGCGATCTTTGGCCAGGTCGCCGGCGCCCTCGACGCGGCCCACGCCGCCGGGCTGATCCACCGCGACGTGAAGCCGGCCAACGTGCTGCTCGAGGAGCGCCGCGGCGCCGCCTACGCCTACCTCGCCGACTTCGGGCTCGCGAAGGAGTTGGCGGGGCCTCCCGCGGGCGCCAAGACACGAAGCCTGCTCGGCACCGTCGACTACATGGCACCGGAGCAGGTCGCCGGCGAGGGGTACGGCGCGGGCGTCGACATCTACGCGTTCGGGGGCATGGTCTATCGCGCGCTGACCGGGTCGGTGCCCTACCGCCGCGACACTTCCGCCGCGACGCTGGTTGCCCATCGCGAGGCGCCGGTGCCCCGCCCGACCCAGCGAGCCCCCGAGCTGCCGAGCGCCTTCGACGACCTCGTCGCCCGGGCGATGGCAAAGGACCCGAGCAGCCGCGCCGCCTCGGCCGGTGAGCTGATCCACCGGGTGACGCGAGAGCTTGAGTACGCGGGAATGCCCGTCGAGGGCGCCGAGGCCCCAACCGTGGTCGACGCGACCGGGCAAGCCAGCGAGCCCCTGCGCGACGGCCGCTCCCTGATCCTTCGAACGGCCATGTACATCGCGGTCTACGCCCCGATCTGGGTGGCCGCCTATCTGATCGGGAGGTATCTGCTGTGAGCTGGAAGCCGGCAATCGCGGGTGGGATCGTCGTCGCGGCCCTCGGCGTGGTCGCGGGGTTGCTGCTCAACGGTGGAGGTGGTGATCAGACCACCACCGAGACGGTCATGCAGACCGAGCCCGCCGACCAGGCGACGACCGACGGGCTGGAGAACGAGACGACGGCGGCGGACGAGACGACGGCGGCCCTCGGGACGGCGAAGGACACGGTGGCCGGGGTGCCGATGCGGGTCGAGATCACCGAGCTCGCGCGCCAGGGTGAGTTCGTGACCCTCGAGTTCACACTCACCAATCTGTCCTCCGAGGACTCCGACTCCTTGCTGTTCGACTTCGATGACACCGGCGCCGGCACCGCCGCCGACGGCCTGCTGCTGATCGACCCCGAGAATGGCAGGGAGCACCGCGTCGTCCGCAATCCAGGCCAAGGCTGCCTGTGCAGCGACGACATCCCGCTCACCCTGGGCGGCCGCGAGGAGGTCAGCCTGTTCGCGACCTTCGAAGCGCCGCCGCCGGACACGTCGTCGGTCAACATCACGTTTCCCGGCAGCCTGGGGACGATCACCGACGTGCCGCTCTCGGGCTAGGCCTGACCGGGCTGGGCTAGCTCGCGCCGCAGCGCCGCCATCGCGAGCACCGCGAGCGCCGCGTTTCGCCCCTGGTCGCGCTTGTCGCCGCCGGCGCGCGCCTCGGCCTGCTCGCGCGTGTCGGCGGTGACCACGCCGAAGGCGCACGGAACGCCGGTCCGAAGCTGGACGTCCTCGATGCCGCGCGCGGCCTCGGCGCAGACGAATTCGTAGTGGTCGGTCTCGCCGCGGATCACCACGCCGAGACAGACCACGCCCTCGAAGCGGCCGGCCTCCGCGCACCACTTCGCGGCCAGCGGCAGCCCGAACGCCCCCGGGACCTCGAACGCGTGCACCGAGGCGGGGCTGACCTCGTGCTCGGCGAAGGCCTCCGTGGCTCCGTTTACGAGCCGCGCGGCGAGGTCCTCGTAGAAGGTCGCGACGACGACGGCGTACTCGCCGCGCTCACTCATCCGCTTCGGGGTTGCGCCCGTGCTCGGCGTCGCGC
>JBOGXT010000358.1:0-12126 GCA_050694635.1 Thermoleophilaceae bacterium | reverse complement strand
TGCCCTGGATCACCGCGCCCGCCAGCGGCGCGGGGATCTCCCACTCGTCGACGATGTCCTCGATCTCCTCGTCCGCGAACCAGCTCATGTGCGCGTGGAGCGCCCCGCCGAAGGTGGCGATCAGGATGGCCACGCCGATCGCGGCGCCGAGTTGCCGCGCGGTGTTCAGCACGCCCGAGGCGAGACCCACCATGGGCCCGGCCACGGCACCCATGGCCCCCACGTTCAGGGCCGGGAACCCGATCCCCATCCCGATTCCGAGCATGGCCAGGCCGGGCAGGATCCGAAGGTAGGAGAAGGCGTTGTCCGAGGTGGACGGCAGGAACGAGATCCAGAGAAGGCCGATTGCCATGACGATCAGCGCCGGCTTCGCGATGTCGCCGGGCGCCCGGCGGTCCGCGGCACGGCCCACGAACGGCCAGACGATCAGCCCGCAGATGGGCACCGGCACGATCGCCAGCGCCGCCTCGATCGGCTCGTAGCCCCACAGGTTCAGGAACACGAGCGAGAGCAGCAGCAGGCTGCCGATCGCGCCGGCGGCGAAGAACAGCATGCCCAGGTTGGCACTGCGGAACTGCGGGTTCTCCATCAGCTCCGGCCTGAGCATCGGGTTCGGCGCGCGCCGCTCCCACATGACGAACGCCACCCCAAGCAGGATCGCCGCCTGCATCAGGCTGAGCCAGAGCGGCAGGTTGCCGCCGAACGGGTTGGCCTCCACGAGCGCGACCAGGAGGCAGAACACCGCGAGCCCGAGCAGGACCATCCCCTTCACGTCCACCTCGCGCCCGGCGCTGAGGTCCCAGGTCTCGGGCCACCAGCGCAGCGCCATCACGATGCCGAGGATCCCGAACGGGATGTTGATCAGGAAGATCCAGTGCCAGCTCGCCACCTCGACCAGCACGCCGCCCAGCACTGGCCCGAGCGCCGAGGACACGAGCGCCACGACCGCGATCAGGGCCAGCCCACGCCCACGCTGCTGGGGCGGGAACACGAGCACCGTGATCGCGAAGCCGAGCGGGGCGAGGATGCCGGCCCCGATGCCCTGGATTACGCGAAACCCGATCAGCCACTCGACCGACCAGGCGAGCGCGCAGAGCCCGGACCCGATCGTGAAGACAGCCAGGCCGATCACGAAGAAGCGCCGCCGCCCGAACTGGTCCGCGAGCCGCCCCATCGACACGAGCAGCACGGCGAAGGCGACGTTGTAGGCGTTGATGACCCACGTGACGGTCCCCACGTCGGTCGACAGGTCGTCCTGCAGCTCCGGGATCGTGATGTTCACGATCGAGATGTCGAGCAGCGACATCGCCCAGCCGATCATCATCACGCCGAAGATGCGCCACTTGTTGGCGTGCATGAACTCCGTCGACGGGTTGCGGCGCTCGTCCGTCACGGCCGCGCGGCCCCCAGGTCCTCGGCGTCGCGCCCGTCGAACTCGAGCGCCTCCCGGTCGTCGTTGTCGTCGGACTCGTCGTTGTCGACCGCGTCGAAGTCGTTCGGGATGCCGTCGTCGTCGGTGTCGTCGTCGCCGCGCTCGCGCGGCGGGCGCACCGCCCCGTCCGGGCCGAACTCGGGCAGCGTGCCGCCGGCCACGGCGAGCGCCGCCAGCGACATGTCGGTGAGCTGGCCGGGGTCCTCGTTGGCCACGTCCTGGAACCGCGTGATGTCGTCCTCGACCTCTTCGTCGTCGTCGTAGAGACGCCGCTCGATCTCCTCGCGGTCGGCCACCATGAGCCAGCGCTTGTCGCGCACGACGATCAGCGAGCCGCTGGCGGTGATCGAGAAGGGGCGGTTGTAGAGGTCGTCCTCGTCCACGTCGTCGAGCAGGGCCGTCAGGTCCTCGCCCCACATCTTCCCGGGGATGGTGATGCCGAGGTACGACAGGATCGTGGGGGCCACGTCGTGGGTAGAGGCGTACCAGTCCACGTCGTCGCCCGACTTGCGCCCGTCCGGGTCGCGGATCAAGAAGGGAATCTCGTACGACTCGCGGTGCGAGGTGGGCGTGCCGCGGCCGATGTAGTCGTGCTCGCCGAGCGCGATGCCGATGTCGCCGAGCATGAACACGAGCACGTCGTCCGGGACCTCGCCCATCAGACGCCCCACCCACTCGTCCACGGCCTCGACGTGGTCGCGGTAGGCGGAGCGCAGCTCGTCCACCTCGACGGACCTGATCTCTACGAGTCGCCCATCCATTGGGCCGATGCCCTCGTCATCGACCTCGCCGGACTGGACGTAGATCGGCGGCGCCTCGAACGCGTCCACGAGGTCGAACGGGTCGATTCCGAGGAAGAAGGAACCCCCGCGCGATAGTCCGCGCAGCTCCTCGATGCCGGTGCGGAAGGTGCGCTCGGTGGCGTCGGTGGCGCGTGCGATCGCCGCGATCTCGTCCTTCACGCCGCCGCGCCCACCCGCTGCCTGCCGGCCTCCGGCCCCCCGCACATCGGGGAAGCGAGCGCCGGCGAAGATCGGATTGTCGGTCACGTACGTGGTGCGAATGCCGGCCGAGCGCATCGTCTCCGTCATCACCGGCTGCCAGTCCCAGACCGGGTTGTAGCCGGGCACCGCCGGCATGCCCTCGGTGCGCTTCCAGTCCCGGAAGGGAAAGGAACGCATTCCCGTGATCAAGGTCCGCCGTACCGGAAGAGCGGGCATGCACTCGGGAATTACGCGATCGAAGCGCAGCGAATCGCCCTTGAGCTCCTTGATGTTGGGCGTGTCCGCGTAGTCGTCGCGGACGAGGGGAAGCACCACGAGCAGCGCGCGCCGGCCCTGCTCCTGTGCCGCGGCCCGCGCCGGCAGGCCCAGTGCGGGGAGCACGCCCGCGCTGGCCAGCAGGGTGCGGCGGGTGAGCCTCACCCGCCGATCACAGCCTTCGCTCCGGAGGCGCCGAACTGCGGCAGCGTCCCGCCTGCCTCGTCCTCGAGCACCTTCCAGAGCCGGTCGACGATCTCGGGGTGCTCCGGGGCCACGTCGCGCAGCTCCTGCGGGTCGCTGCGCTTGTCGTAGAGGCGCTTGAGCCGGCCCTCGCTGTCGGCCAGCATGAACCAGTCGCGGTCGCCGGCCAGGACGTGGTCGTCGTAGCAGGCGGTGAACCAGGGTCGCTCGGGCGGCGTGCCGCCGTCGAACAGCACCGACAGGTCCTCGCCGTTCATCTGTCCCGGCCTCCGCACGCCCATGAACGAGAGCAGGGTGGGCGCGATGTCGTGGGTCGAGGCGAAGTAGCCGCTCATCTCGCCCGCGAGCTTCCCCTCCGGGTGCCGGATCATGCAGGGCACGTGGTACATGTGCCACTGGCAGCGGGCGGCGTGCTTGCCCAGGACGCCGTTCTCGCCCAGCGTCAGCCCGTGATCGCCCATGTAGTAGATGACCGTCTCGTCGAGCAGGTTCTCGTCGGCCAGCTTGTTCATCAGGCGTCCGATCCAGTCGTCGACGAAGGTCAGCTCGGCGGCGTACAGCTCGCGCACGCGCTGGACCGTGTCCTCGTCCACGTCCACGTCGATCACCCAGGAGTAGGGGGTCTCGAAGGGCTGGATCGGGGTGATTCCCTCCAGCTCGATCCCCTTGGGGCTGCCGGCCGCGATCTGGTAGACGCGCGGCGCGTCGAGCGGCTCGTGTGGGTCGAACGGGTCGACGCCGAGGAAGAAGGGGCGCTTCTCCTTGAGGTCGTCGAGCAGGTTGATGCCGCTGCGGACGACGCGAGCCGTCGGGTACTGGCGCTCGCTGTCGCGGTAGATCGAGTTCCAGCCCGCCATCGCTCGCAGGCGCCCGACCTCGACGCTGTCCGAGAGGTCGGGCAGCAGGTAGCGCTCGATCGTGCTGCGTGTGGCGGGGCGCTTGAACGGCTTGTTGAGGAAGCGGTAGGCGCCCTGGGAGTAGCTCGGCCGCGCGAAGTCGAGCGTGCGCCGGAAGTTCGCGAAGCGCGGCCCGACCAGGAACGGGTTGTCCGTGCAGTACGCGGTCTCGACTCCGGCCTCGCCAAGCACCTCCGTGATGATCGGGTGATGGTCGGGGATCGGGGTCCAGCCCGGGCCGACCGGCAGGCCCTTGGTCGGCACGTAGTTCCGGAACGGGAAGGAGCGGACGCCGGTCAGGATCGCCCGCCGGGCGGGCCCGGTGGGCATCGCCTCCGGCACCGCCAGCGAGAAGCTGAGCGAGTCCTTGCCCAGCGCGTCGACGTTCGGCGTCTTGGCGATGCTGTCGGGGTTGTAGTACCTGATGTAGTCGGCACGCGTGGACTCGCCGACGATCAGCAGCGTGTTCGGCGCGTCTCCCGCGTGGTCGGTGGACGGCTCGAAGTAGTCGTCCCCGCACGCGCCGAGGCCGAGGGCGGCGGCTCCCGCCGCCCCGGCCCCGAACAGCCCTCTGCGGGAAAGGCTCACCTGGCTAGGCGGTGACCGCCGGCATGCCGAACATCTGCCGGAACGACTCGGTGTCGTTCAGGTGCGGGAACGGCGCGTCGGGCGCCTCGACGCCCAGCATCTCCGCCAGCGGGCCCCAGCCCTGGCCGATCTCGTAGATCACCAGGCGGTCGGCGGGCACCGTGCGCTTCACGTCCTCGATGTGGTCGTTGAAGACCTGGAGCGCGTAGTCCCTGTCCCCGAAGCGCCCGTTGAAGGTCCCCTGCCAGATCAGGCCGTTGATCATCTGCATGACCTCGGGGGAGGGCGGGTTCTCCTCCGGCGGCTGGAGCTCGCCGCGCATCGCCATCTCCTTGGCGGCGTGGATCGAGTTCGACGTGCTCTTGTACCAGGCCTCGGGGTCGCGCACCGAGAGCAGCACGGGGGCCTCGGGCCAGGTCTCCATGTGCTGCTTGTAGAACGTGCAGCCGGGCCAGTCGACGCTGCCCTCCCAGCCGTCGAGCGCCTCCTTCCAGTCGACCCGCTCGCCGTCGATGGCGGCCTGCCAGTAGTGGAGGGTCGATGGGTCGCGGATGATGTCGATCATGTGGAAGCAGGGACCGGCGCCCAGCTGCTCCAGCGCAGCCTTGAGCGACATGGTCCCGGTCCGGCCGAAGCCGGCGCCGATCACCTTCACGTGGGTAGCCCCCTTGGGTCTCTTGGCTTGACGGGCGCGGAAGCCTAGTGAACCACTTGCTCCGGCACTTCGATCTCGCGCTTCAGGATCTTGCCGGTCGGCCCCTTCGGCAGCTCGTCCTCGAACCAGACCCTGCGCGGATACTTGTACGCCGCGACCTGCTCCTTGACGTACGCCTTGATCTCGTCGGCGTCGAGCGACTCGCCCTTCTTGAGCACCACCGCGGCCCCGACCTCCTCGCCGAGCGACTCGTCCGGCACGCCGAGCACCGCCGCCTCCTGGATCGCGGGGTGCTCGTACAGCACCTCCTCGATCTCGCGCGGGTAGACGTTGTAGCCGCCGCGGATGATCAGGTCCTTCTTGCGGTCGACGATGAAGAAGTAGCCGTCTTCGTCCAGCTTGGCCATGTCGCCGGTGCGGAACCAGCCGTCCTCGGTGATCGCCTCCTCGGTGGCCTCCGGGCGGCCCCAGTAGCCCTTCATGACGTTGTGGCCGCGGATCACGATCTCGCCGACCTCGCCCTGGGGCACCTCGTTGCCGTCGTCGTCCCAGGCCTGCATCTCGACGCCCTCGATCGGGGTGCCGATCGAGCCGGGCTTGCGCTCCTTGTCGGGGTGGTTGAAGGAGGCGACCGGCGACGTCTCCGAGAGCCCGTAGCCCTCGAGGATCGCGCAGCCGAACTTGTCCTCGAACGCGCGGATCAGCTCGACGGGGATCGCCGCGCCGCCCGACATGCACAGCCGCAGGGTCGAGGTGTCCGCGGAGCCGGCGCCCTCGGCGTGGAGCATGGCGTTGTACATCGTGGGCACGCCCTGGAAGACCGTCACCCGGTCGCGTTGGACGATCTCGAGCGCCTTCTCGGGGTCGAAGCGCGGCAGCATCGTCACGCAGGCGCCGGCCGACACGGCGCAGTTCATAGTGCAGGTCTGGCCGAAGGTATGGAAGAGCGGGAGCGCCCCGAGCAGCACGTCGTCGTCGGTGAACTCCCCGAGCGTGTTGCTGGCCACGGTGCAGTTCCTGCGCAGGTTCGCGTGGGTCAGCTCGGCGCCCTTGGGCTTCCCTGTGGTGCCGCTCGTATAGAGGATCACGGCGGTGTCCTCGGCGGAGCTTTCGGCGACGCCGTCGACCGGCTCGTGCTCCATGACGAGCTGCTCGAACTCGCCCGGCTTTACGAGGATTACCTCGGCGCCGGCCTCGCCCGCGCCCGTCTGCGCCGCCTCGGCGAAGTCGTGCCAGGCGAACATGAGCTTGGCGCCCGGGTCGCTCAAATAGAAGGCCACCTCGCGGCCCTTGAGCAGGACGTTGATCGGCACGACGATGCAGCCGGCGCGCAGGATCGCGTAGTAGATCGCCGGGAAGTAGGGGACGTTCGGCATCATCAGCCCGACGCGGTCGCCGGGCTCGAGCCCCTTCGCCTTCGGCAGCGCCGCGATGCGGGCGCTCGACCCGTCGAGCACGGCATAGCTCAGCTCGACGTCGTCGAGCTTGAAGGCCGTGCGGTCGCCGTGCTTGGCCGCGGTGTCGGTCAGGATCGTGGCCAGGTTCTCGCTCATCCGTCGCTCCCTCGGGTCGCTGCGGGAAGACTATTCCAGACGAGCGCGCGAGCGCCCCCGCCCGATCGGGCGAGGGCGCGTCGCTTCAAGTCAGGCGGTGCCCGGCGACCGCCGCGGAGCGTACGCGGCGATCACGGCGACCGGCATCGAGCAGCTACGGGCGATGTGGCCCGTGTACGCGCGCGTGGTGCGCGAGCACTTTGCGTCAAGCGTGCGCGACCCGCAGGCGCTCGAGGAACAGCTCGTGAGGGTCGCGGACTCCGCCCGCGGCGGCTAATACGGTTGCGTCGTGAGCGGCGGGCTTCGACGCAGGGACTTCGTGCGAGCGACCGGGGCTGGGCTTGCCGGCGCCGCCCTTGCCGGCGCAGGCTGTCGCGGCTCCAAAGGCCGCGGGGCACCAGCCCAGGCCGGCCCACGGAACATCGTCCTGATCGTCATCGACACTCTCCGCCCCGACCACCTCGGCTGCTACGGCAACGACTGGGTGCGCACCCCCAACATCGACGCGCTGGCCAAGCAGAGCCTCCGCTTCACGCGCGCCTTCCCCGAGGCCATGCCCACCGTGCCGGCCCGGCGCTCCATCCTCACCGGCCGCCGTGTCTACCCCTTCCGCGGCTGGGAGCCCTGGGAGGGCCTCGCCAAGCGCGCCGGCTGGTCGCCGATCATCCCCGGCACGCCCACGCTACCGACGATCCTGCGCAAACACGGCTACTGGACCGCGTACGTGAGCGACAACCCGTTCCTCACGCACGCCGAGGTCTTCGCCCCCTTCCGCGACAGCATCGATCACTACGCCCGCGTGATGGGCCAGCGCGGCGTGCTCCACCCAGCCGACAGCGTCCCGCGCAGCGAGGCTGTGCGGCGGCTGCCGCCCGTGATGCGCACCGAGGCGGGAATTCGCCAGGTGCGCCAGTACATGGCCAACAACGGCGGCGGCCGGGTCGACGAGGAGCAGGCCGCCGCCCGCGTGTTCAGCGAGAGCGAGCGGCTGCTGGGCGAGGCGGCCCGCCGCAAGCCGTTCTTCATGGTCGTCGACTCGTTCGATCCGCACGAGTACTGGGCGCCGCTCCGCGAGGACCTCGAGCTCTATGCGGACCCCGACTACCACGGCGCCGACATCGCCGACGTGCGCTACACGTGGTCGGACTACCTCACGCGCGCACAGCTGCGCCACCTCAGGGCCACCTACGCCGCCTCCGTCACCGCGGTCGACCGCTGGCTCGGACACTTCCTCGACGGTCTTCGCCGGCGCGGGCTCGACAGGAACACGGTGGTGGCCCTCGTCAGCGACCACGGCATCTATCTCGGCGAGCACCGGCTCACCGGGAAGTCGGACAGCTACCTCCACCCCGAGCTGATCCAGGTGCCGCTCCTGCTGCGCGACCCGGACGGGCGCGGGGCGGGGCAGGCGAGCGACTATTACGCCACCACGATCGACCTGGCGCCGACGCTGACCGGCATGGCCAAGGCGCCGCCGTCGGGTCGCTTCGAGGGCACCGACCTCTCGTCGCTGCTCGCCGGTGCCGCGCCGGCCGAGGAGCGCGAGTTCGCCTACGGCGGCTACGGCAACTTCTCGTACATCCGCGACGAGCGCTGGGCGCTCGTGGTGCGAAACGACAACGGCTGGCGGCTCTTCTACGACCTCGAGGCCGACCCGCGCGAACGGCGCGACGTCGCGGCCAAGCACCCGAAGGTGGTCCACGAGATGTGGCACCGGCTGCTCGGCGAGGTCGGGCGGCGCCCGCCGCGCTACAGCCTGGAGTGGACGCAGCGCCCCTCGCGGGCGCTCGCCGGCTAACCCAGGTTCGCCAGCGCCGTGCCGATGTCGCGCGCGGCGTCGAACAGGGGGTCCGGCCAGATGCCGAACAGGATCGTCGCGGCGGCGAACACCACGGCCACCACCGCCACCTCGGGCTGCGCGCGCGCCGAGGCCTCCGGCGACCAGCCCGCCACCGGCTTGACGCGGCGGCGCGGCAGCGTCGGCCACTCGACCTCATAGCTGCCCATCCACATCACCGCGACAACGCGCAGGTAGTAGGCCAGCGAGATCACCGAGCCGACCACGATCACGATCCCGAGCCAGGTGTAGTCCCCGGCCACGGAGGCGTCGATCAAATAGAACTTGCCGATGAAGCCGGCCGTGGCGGGGAAGCCGGCGAGCGACAGCATCGCGATCGTCATCGGCCAGGCCAGCCAGGGCTCGCTGCGGCCTAGGTTCTCGAGCGCGGTGAGGTCGTCGCCGTGCTCGGACACGCGCTCGCGCGCGACGACGACCGCGAACGCCGCCACGTTCATCAGCAGGTAGACGGCCAGGTAGAAGGCCGTGGCCTGTAGGCCGAGCGTCGTGCCCACCACCACGCCGGCCAGCAGGTAGCCGGCCTGGGCGACGCTCGACCAGGCAAGCAGCCGTTTCAAGGACCGCTGGGCGATCGCGCCGGCGTTGCCGACCACGATCGTCGCGGCGGCGAGCGCCGCCAGCGCCGGCCCCCAGTCGAGTTGCACGGGGCCGAGCGCGTGGTCGAACAGCCGCAGGAAGATCGCGAACGCGGCCGCCTTGGTGGCCACCGCCATGAAGGTGGTGATCGGGGTGGGCGCGCCCTGGTAGACATCGGGCGTCCACTGGTGAAACGGGGCCACGGACGCCTTGAAGGCGAGCCCAGTGGCCGCCAGGCCGACGCCGGTGAGGAGCAGCGGGTCGCTCAGCCCGAGCTCCTCGGAGCCGATCGCCGCGGCGATCGCGTCGAACTGCATCGCGCCCGAGGCCCCGTAGATCAGCGCCAGCCCGTACAACAGCGTGGCCGACCCAACCGAGCCGATCACCAGGTACTTCAGCCCCGCCTCGAGCGAGGTGGCGCGGCGCAGCTCGGTCGCGCAGAGCACGTAGAGCGGGATCGAGAGCAGCTCGATGCCCACGAACAGCGTGATCAGGTCCGACGACTGGGCGAGCACGACCATTCCGGTGATCGAGCCGAGCAGCAGTGCGTGGTACTCGCCGTGGCCGGCCTCTCGGGTCGCCAGCGCCCGCAGCGACAGCGCCACGCACACGAGCCCCGCCACGTAGAAGAGCATCGAGACGCCGAGCGCGAGCGTGTCGACCGTGAGCGAGCCCTCGATGATCGGCCGCTGCTCGCCCGGATCCCAGACCCAGATCGTCAGGCCGATCGCGATGAGCAGGGTCGCCGCGGTCAGCGCGGGCACCACGGTGTGGCGCACGAAGCGCGCGCGGAGCAGGCCGGCCATCAGCACGACGATCGACCCGCCGATCAGCGCCATCAGCGGCGAGAGCGCCTCGTAGTCGATCTCGGGCGCCTGGATGTCCGCGAACGGCAGGGTCATCTCGACGCCACTTGCTGCTGGACGCTGCGCGCATCCTCGATGGCCGCCGTCGTTGCTCCCTCCGTGCGATCCACGACGAAGTGCGGGTACACGCCGAGGGCGACGATCAGCGCCACCAGCGGCGCGACGGCCACGAGGTCCAACCGGCCGACCTCACGCGAGGCCACCGCGGGCCCGGCGCGGTTGTGCATCGCCCGCTGGAACACCCGGATCATGTAGACCGCCGCCAGGACCACACCGACGCTCGCCACCAGCCCGTAGACGAGCTTGTCCTCGAGGGCCCCGAACAGGATCAGGATCTCGCCGACGAAGTTGGCCGAGCCGGGCATCGCCAGCGTCGCGAAGGTGACGATCAGGAACAGGGTCGCCAGCACGGGCGCGCGGAACGCCACGCCGCCCAGCTCGGCGAGCGACTCGCGACCCCCGGCGCGCGCGGCGATCATGCCGATGATCAGGAACAGCGGCACCACCACCAGTCCGTGGTTCAGCATCTGCAGGACGGCGCCCTGGGCGCCCTTGTCGTCGAAGGCGAAGATGCCCAGCACGATGAACCCGAGCTGCGCGATCGAGGAGTAGGCGACCACGAGCCGCACGTTGTCCTGCGAGAACGCGAGCACCGAGCCGTACAGGATCGAGAAGACCGCGACCACGATGAACAGCTCCTGCCAGTGCTGCGAGCCCTCGGGCATCACCGGCAGCACGATCCGCAGGAAGCCGTAGACCCCGACCTTCGACAGCACGCCGGACAGCAGCGCGATCGTCACGATGGGCGACGCGCGGTAGGTCTCCGGCACCCAGCCGTGCAGCGGGAAGAGCGGCGCCTTGACGAAGAACGCCAAGGCGAACAGCAGCACGATCCACTGCTGCGTGCCCTCGCTGACGCTGCGCTGCTCGAGCTCGGCCAGCGAGAACGAGATCTCGCCGCCGTCGGGCGTCGACAGCACGCCGAGCGCGATCGCCGCGGCCAGCATCAGCAGCGACCCGGCCAGCGTGTAGATCACGAACTTGGTCGTGGCCCGCACCCGCTCGCCCGTGCCCCAGCCGCCGATCATGAAGTAGAACGGCACGAGCATCAGGTCGAAGAAGACGATGAAGAGGGCCAGGTCCTGGGCCATGAAGGCGCCCAGCACGGCGGTTTCGCCCAGCGCCAGGTTGAAGAAGAAGAGCTTCGGCCGGTCGTGCTCGCGGAAGGCGGCAACGAGGGTGCAGGGCACCCACGCGACCGCCGTCAGCGCGACCATGAACAGGTTCAGGCCGTCGACGCCGAGCTGGTAGTGGATGCCGAGCTCTGAGATCCACTCGTCGTCGGTCACGTACTGCAGGCCGCCGCCCGACTCGAAGTCGGCCAGCATGACGATCGCGTAGGCGAGCACCGCCACGGTCCCTGCGAGCACGGCCCAGCGCGCCATTCCGCGCGGCAGCACGGCGCCGAGCAGGCCGGCGGCCAGCGGCAGGAACAGGACGATCGAGAGGTGGATGGTCATGAGCTCGCCAGCAGGAAGTAGAGGGCGAGGGCGCCCACGCCCAGCAGCAGCAGCAGCGCGTAGGCGCGCATGTAGCCGGTCTGGATGGCGCGCGCGAAAGAGGTGCCCGCGCGCACGATCCCGGTGGCGCCGCCAACGATGAAGCCCTGCACGAAGTCGGTCTCGATCACCCGGCGGCCGAACGAGCCGGCGCCGGTGAAAGGCCGAGTGAACACTGCGTCGTACAGCTCGTCGAAGTACCACTTGTGCTCGAGGAAGCGGTGCGCGAAGGCGAAGCGGTCACGCAGCCGCAGCGTGGCGCCGCGGCGCCGGACGTAGAGCACGTAGGCCAGCGCGATGGCGGAGAGGGCGACCAGGCCGCCGACGGCAAGGCCGGCCCATTCGGCGCCGTCGCTCGGGTGCACCTCGGCGTAGCGGGAGTCCTCGAAGGTGGGCTCGAGGAAGTGCTCGAGCGTGTCGGTCAGGGCCGGCACGCCGACGATGCCGCCCACGATCGCCAGCAGCGCGAGCGGGCCCATCGCCGCCTTCATCGGCCAGGAGCGCTCGGCCATGTGGTGCTCGGGCCCCGGGAAGCCGACGTCGGCGTCCTCGGGCTCGCCGGTCATCGGGTTCATCGGCTCGCCGTGGGCCACGTGGCCGCCCTCGAGCTCACGCGCCTCCGGCACGGGGTCGCCGAGGAAGACGCGGAACACCATACGGAAGGCGTAGAAGGCGGTCAG
>JBOGXT010000357.1:0-1788 GCA_050694635.1 Thermoleophilaceae bacterium | reverse complement strand
CCGTAGCCGCTCGCGGTCAGCCCGCCGGCCAGGCGGCCGACCTTCGCGGCCCGCCGCACGCGCCCGGTGGGGAGGTCGTCGCTCATCGGCTCCCAGGGTACGCGTACGCTTCGCGCGCCGTGCGACTTGTCAGCTTCTCCACATCCGGCGGTCCGCGAGCGGGCGTGCTGCGCGACGGCCGCGTGCTCGGCACTGGCCGGACGCTGCTCTCGCTCGTCCAGGCTGGCCCGCTCGACCGGGTCGAGCCCGAGGATCGCGAGGGCGTGCCGCTCGAGGAGATCGAGCTGCTTCCGCCGATCGACCGTCCCGGCAAGCTCCTCTGCATCGGCCTGAACTACCGGGCGCACGCCGAGGAGCAGGGCAAGGAGCCGCCCGAGACGCCCACCTTCTTCGCCAAGTTCGCCAACGCGCTCGCCGCGCCGGGCGCGGACGTGAAGCTGCCGCCGTGGAGCTCGAAGGTCGACTACGAGGCCGAGGTGGCCTTCGTGATCGGCGACCGCTGCAAGGACGTTCCGGCGGAGGAAGCGATGCGCCACGTGGCCGGCTACACGCTGCTGAACGACCTCTCGGCGCGCGACTACCAGTTCAAGACGCCGCAGTGGATGCCGGGCAAGACCTTCGACGGCGCGGCGCCGTGCGCCCCGCGCTCGTCACGCCCGACGAGGCGGGCCCGCCCGACGCGATCGAGATCGAGCTGGTGCTGAACGGCGAGCGGATGCAGTCGAGCTCGACCGCCGACCTGGTCCACTCGATTCCGGAGCTGGTGGAGTACCTCTCGATGCTGATGACGCTCGAGCCGGGCGACGTGGTCGCCACCGGCACCCCGGCCGGCGCGGGCAGCCTGCGCGATCCGAAGGTATGGCTGAAGCCCGGCGACCGGGTGGAGGTGCGCTCGCCGCAGCTGGGCGTGCTGGAGACGACGCTGGCCTGATGGATCGCGCCGCTACCGAAGACGCCTCACGGTGATTCCGGCGAAGCGATCGAAGTCTCGGTCCTCGGTGAGAACCTCCGTCGCACCTGCTTCGAGGCAGACGGCGGCGATCGCGGCGTCGTGCACCGCGTTGCCGCGCACACCGGAGAGGACCGTCTCGCGCAGGAGATCCCAGTAACGCTCTCCGGGAGAGAGCACACGGACCGTGGGGCTCTCCAGCAGATGGTCGAGGACGGCAACCACGACTCGCTCGTCGCTCGGCGGCTCGAGGACTCGCAGATGCGTGGCGATGCGCAGGAACTCTCCGAGCACGAACACCGGCAGCGCCCAGGCGGCTGCGCCTTCCGCGAGCTCCTGGATCGCCGTGCGGGCGGCTTCGTGCTGCGGGAACTCGCTTCGGTGCGCGTAGACGAGGATGTTCGTGTCGACGGCGATCATCGCCGTTCGCCGGTTTCCTCCATTAGCTCGTAGAGAGCGTCACGGTCGCTGATGTCCACGGCGGGCGGACGCCGTCCGCGGACTACGGGAACTCGCAGCCGGAAGTCATCGTGCGCGGGTCGGGGCGCCAGCTCGGCCCGGAGCGCCTCCTCTATGACCCTGGTCAGGGTGACGCCACGGGCCGCCGCTTCCTTCTTCGCCGCCCTCATCAGCTGGTCGTCGAGGTTCAGGGTGGTTCGCATGCATCAAAGCATATCGATGTAGACAGATATCTGCATCATGTGCGCCGGCGCAAGGCGAGCACGGCGGCGGCCGCCAGAAGGGCGGCCAGCAGCCATCCCGAGGCGGCCACCCCGGCGGCCAGGGCGTCCTCGAAGGAGCCGCCCGCCTCGCGCTCGTCGAGTTGCGCGCGCTCGAGG
>JBOGXT010000356.1:0-12179 GCA_050694635.1 Thermoleophilaceae bacterium | reverse complement strand
CGCCGACGCCGCGGGCGCCTCGCGCACCGCCCGCGCCGCGCTCGGCTTCGAGGAGCTCCTGCGCGGGGACGTCGAGGCCACGAAGCGGCGCACGCGCAACTACGCGAAGCGCCAGCTCACCTGGATGCGCCGCCTG
This sequence comes from Thermoleophilaceae bacterium, assembly GCA_050694635.1. Taxonomy (GTDB): domain Bacteria; phylum Actinomycetota; class Thermoleophilia; order Solirubrobacterales; family Thermoleophilaceae; genus JACVRW01. The sequence continues at coordinate 12,043 of JBOGXT010000356.1, read as the reverse complement.
CCGGGCGTGCACGAGATCGACCTCACCGGCCGCTCGGCGTCGGACGCGGCGGAGGACGTGCTCCGGCTACTAAGGTGACCCGCCGTGCGCTTCGAGAAGTGGCAGGCGCTCGGCAACGACTACGTCGTCGTCGAGGAGCGGAACCTCCCGTTCGAGCTCACCCCCGAGCGGATCCGGCGTGTCTGCGCGCCGCACACCGGCGTGGCGTCCGACGGCATCCTGCTGCTGCGTGAGACGGACGAGCGCGGCTTCGTCGCCGAGGTCGCGATCTACAACCCCGACGGCTCTGAGGCCGAGCTGTCGGGCAACGGCGTGCGCCAGGCCGTCATGTACCTGCGCCGAAACGGCTGGGTCGACCGGGACAGCTTCTCGGTGCGCACCGCCGCCGGCGAGATCCGCCCGCGCATCACCGGGCCCTCGACCTGCACGCTCGACATGGGCCGGGCCCGCCTGCGCTCGCCCGACGACTACCCGACCGGAGGCGAGGACGGCGCCGGCACCCTCACCGCCGCCGGGCGCGAGTTCAGCTTCCAGTTCGTGCAGGTCGGCAACCCGCAGTGCTCGATCGAGGTCGACGAGGGGCTCGAGGAGCTCGAGCTCGGCCGCTACGGGCCCGAGATCGAGCGTCACGAGCTGTTCCCGAACCGAGCGAACGTGTCGTTCTGGCGCCGCACGGGTGACGGCGAGATCCGCGCGCGCATCTTCGAGCGCGGCGTGGGGGAGACGATGGCCTCCGGTACCGGCGCGGTCGGAGCGGCCGTGGCGGCCGTGCTGCGCGGCGTCGACAGCCCGCTGACCGTGGCGCTGGACGGCGGCCGGCTGGAGGTGGAGGTGGGCGAGGACATGCACGTGAACCTCACGGGATGGGCCAAGCCCGTCTACCGAGGCGAGCTGTGCCGAGAACTGATCGAGGAGCTGAATGAAGCCGAGTAAGCCATCCGCGCGCACCCGGCCGAGCCGGGTGCTTGCGGCCAAGCGCCTGGACCGCCTGCCGCCGTACCTGTTCGCCGAGCTCGAGCGCAAGGTCTCCGAGAAGCGGGCGGCAGGGGTGGACGTGATCTCGCTGGGGATCGGAGACCCCGACACGCCCACCCCCGAGCACGTGGTCGAGGCGCTCGCGGCTGCCGCCCACGAGTCCGGCACCCACCGGTACCCGTCGAACCGCGGCCGCCCCGAGCTGCGGCAGGCGTTCGCGGGCTTCTACGAGCGCCGTTTCGGGGTCGCGCTCGACCCGGACACCGAGATCATCCCGGCGCTGGGGGCGAAGGAGTGCGTCTTCAACCTCAACCTGGCGTTCCTCGACCCCGACTCCATCGCGCTCGCGGCCGACCCCGGCTATCCGGTCTACACCGGCGGCCCGCTGCTGGCCGGCTCCGAGGCGGTGCTGATGCCGCTCCTGCCCGAGCGCGGCTTCGCCCCCGACCTCGACGCGATCGGCGGCGAGGCGGCGCGGCGCGCCCGCCTGCTGTACCTCAACTACCCCAACAACCCGACCGGGGCGGTCCTGCCCGACGGCCTGTTCGAGCGCGCCGTCGAGTTCGCCCGCGAGCACGACGTGCTGGCGGTGCACGACGCCTCGTACACGGAGACCACCTACGACGGCTACGTGGCCCCCTCGTTCCTGGCCACGCCGGGCGCAAAGGAGGTCGGCGTCGAGGTCTTCTCCCTCTCGAAGGGCTGGAACATGACCGGCTGGCGCACGGCGGCGATCGTCGGCAACGCGGACGCTGTGAGCACCTACTGGCGCCTCAAGACCAACATCGACTCGGGCATCTTCGAGGCGGTCCAGGTGGCCGCGGCGGCGGCCCTCGACGCCGGGCCGCCACGGGAGATGACCGAGGTCTACCGGCGTCGCCGCGACCTCGTCTGCGGCGCGCTGCGGGAGATCGGCGTGGACGTGACCCCGCCGAAGGGCACGATCTACATCTGGGCGCCGGTGCCCGAGGGGCACACCTCGGTCTCGTACTGCGAGATGGTGCTCGAGGAGTCGGCCGTCGTGATCTCGCCCGGCAGCGCCTACGGGCCGAACGGCGAGGGCTTCTTCCGGATCTCGCTCACGATCGACGACGAGCGGCTCGGCGAGGCGGTCGAGCGCCTGCGCGGAAGCCTGAGCTGATGCACTACTGCGGAGTCGTCCCCACGCAGCGCGCGCTCCAGCTGGCCATGCTGGAGGAGGTGCGCGCGCCCGAGCCGCCGGTGCGCCTGAGCGCGATCTTCTTCGAACCCGGCTCGGCCGCCCAGGTCGCCGCCGAGCTGCGCTCGCTGGGTGAGGTGGTTGTGGGGGTGGGAGCACCCCTCGCCGAGCCGCACGAGGGCCGGACCGGCCGCGACTGCGACGCGCTGCTGTCGCGCCGCGGCGCGGCCCCGCATCCGCCCGCCCCGGACGCGCGGGAGCTGGCCGAGCTGCTGAGCGACCTGACCCTCTACGCCCCGGACGACCAGGCCCGCGACGGCCACGTGGACCAGGGCGCCTACCACAACTTCCCGCTCTTCGAGACCAACGCCGACGGCGTCTTCTGCGCGCTCCAGGGCCGGCGCCTGCCCGCCCGGCGCCACCCGCTCGGCGTGCAGATGCGGATCGAGGAGCTCGACGGCGACCACGTGATCGACGAGGGAGGCGACCTCTGGCACCGCCGCATCGAGGAGCTGGACGCCGCCGCCTGCGCGCTCTGCGCCCACCGCTACGCCGTCGGCCACGCCTCCTGGCTGGGGGACCCCGAGGAGGCCGTGGTGGTGCTGCCGGGGTCGTCGATCCCGCACGAGTTCCCACGCCAGGGCGTGTTGCCGCCCGTCGAGCGACTTCGGCTGCCACCGGCCTAGACTGGGACGTAATGGAAGGAGTCCGAAGCCCGCGCGCACGCCAGCGCGCGTTCTGCATCGCCGCGGGCCCGAACGACTCCGACCTCGGCGAGCTGAAGGAGCTGCTGCGCACGGCCGGCGTCGCCGTGACGGGCGAGCTGACCCAGCGCCGGCCCGAGCCCGACCCGGACCGCTACTTCGGCAGGGGCAAGCTGGCCGAGCTGAACGAGGCGATCGCCGCGTCCGGCGCCAATCTCGTGGCATGCGACGACGAGCTGAAGCCGCGCCAGGAGCGCAACCTCGAGCAGGCGCTCGACATGCCGGTGATCGACCGCACGGCGATCATCCTCGACATCTTCGCCGACCACGCCCACTCGGCCGAGGGCAAGCTCCAAGTCGAGCTGGCCCAGCTCGAGTACAACCTCGCGCGCATGCGCGGCCTGTGGACCCACCTCGAGCGCCTCGGCGCGGGACGGATGGACGGCGGCATCGGCACCAGGGGCCCGGGCGAGAGCCAGATCGAGACCGACCGCCGCCTGGCGCGCGACCGCATCTCGGCGCTGCGTCGCCGCCTGCGCCACACCAAGGCCACGCGCGACACCATGCGGCGCGAGCGCGAGCGGGCCGCGCTGCCGACGGTGGCGCTCGCCGGCTACACCAACGCCGGCAAGTCGACCCTGCTGAACGCCGTCACCGGAGCCGAGGTGGGCGTGCGCGACCGGCTCTTCCACACGGTCGACCCCACCACGCGCTCGTTCGAGATCGGCGGCCGCACGTACCTGCTGACCGACACGGTCGGCTTCATCCGCAAGCTGCCGCACGCGCTCGTCGACGCCTTCTCGGCCACGCTCGAGGAGGCGATGGGCGCGGACCTGATCGTGCATGTGGCCGACGCATCGGCCCCCGAGGAGGAGCTGCACCCGATGCTCGCCGCCGTGGACGAGGTGCTCGACGCCCTGCGGGGTGACCCGCAAGCGGGCACCCCTCGGGGGGACGCGGGCGAGCAGCCGCCGCTGCTGGCGCTCAACAAGGTCGACCTGCTCGACGACGAACGCCGCCGCGAGCTCTCGTTCCGCTTCCCGGGTGCGGTGCAGGTGTCGGCCGAGACCGGCGAGGGGCTCGACGAGCTTCACGAGGCGATCGAGGCGCGCTTCCTCGCCACCCTGCGCCCGATGGACCTGCTGCTGCCCTACGAGGAGGGCGGCACGCTGTCGGAGCTGCACGACCTGGCCGGCGAGCTCGAGCGGACCGACACGGCCGAGGGGGTGCGGGTCCGGGCCCGCGTGCCGGCCGCGGCAGCGCCGCGCTTCGAGCGCTTCGAGCAGAACGGCCGGCTGTAACGCGCTAGCGATCCGTGGTGCCCCGGGCGGCGGGGCTAACGATCGGGCGCCCCGCGGCCGATACAGGCCGGGTCATGTCGCTCAGCGCGATCAATCGAGCGCTTCCGCTGACCCTTGAATCCGAGTCTCGCGTCGCCGCGGTCGTGCGCCGCGCCTCGCTGCCGCTCGCGGCCGTGTGGCTCGTCTACCTCCTCAACGTCCTCACCGGGCCCTGGGGCCTCGGACTGCAAGGGTTCTTCAGGACCTGGGTGTTCAGCGGACTGCTGCTCGCCTCCGCCGCGATCTGTCTTGCGCGTGCAACCGTGGTCGGCGTCGACCGGGCGGCCTGGACGGTGCTGGGCGTCGGGATGTCGCTGTGGGCGCTCGCGACGGTGTACTGGAGCGTCTTCCTCGAGCACCTCGAGGCGCCGCCGTACCCCTCGGTCGCGGACGGGCTCTATCTGGCCTTCTATCCCGCCGCGTACATCGCGCTGATGCTTCTGCTGCGCAAGAAGCTGCACGGGCTGGGAGCGAGCCTGTGGCTCGACGGCCTGATCGGCGCCCTCTCGGTCGGAGCGCTGGCGGTGTCCATCGTGATCCCAGGCGTCGTCGACAACACGGGCGGCAGCCTCGCGGTCGTCACGACGAACCTCGCCTACCCGGCCGGCGACGCGCTGTTGACCGCGCTCATCGTCGGGGCCTTCGCGCTGACCGCGTGGCGCCCCAGTCGCGAATGGCTGCTGATCGGCGTCGGCGTGGTCCTGTTCACGATCGCCGACACGGTCTACCTGTACCGCGTCGCACACGGCACCTTCGTCGAGGGCACCTGGCTCGACGCGATCTGGGTGGCCGGGATGGGGCTGATCGCCTTCGCCGCGTGGCAGTCCCCGAGGCGGCGCCCGGCGATCCTGTTCGAGGGTTGGCCGGTCATTGCGGCGCCCACGCTGTTCACGCTCAGCTCGCTCGGTGTCCTCATCTACGGCAACGTCGCCGGCACCAACGGGGCCGCAGTGGTCCTGGCGGGTGCGACGATGTTGGCCGCGCTGGTCAGGCTCGCGTTGAGTTTCCACGAGGTCCGCTCGCTGACCGACTCCCGCCGTCAGGCCACCACCGACGAGCTGACAGGGCTCGCGAACCGCCGGCTCCTCTACGAGAAGCTGAGGCTGGCACTCTCCCACGGCAGGCGCGAAGGCGAGCCCGTGACCCTCCTCGTCGCGGATCTGGACGGCTTCAAGGAGCTGAACGACACGCTCGGACACCACGCCGGCGACCTGCTGCTCAAGCAGATCGGGCCGCGGGTACTCGACGTGCTGACAGCACAGGACACCCTGGCGCGCCTCGGCGGCGACGAGTTCGCCGTCGTGCTACCCGGCGCCAACGCCGAGTCGGCCACGCACGTCGTGAGGCGAATTCAGAGCGCGCTGGATCGCGCCTTCACCGTGAGGGGGCTGAGCGTCCACATCGAGGCGAGCATCGGGGTGGCCAGCTGCCCCGAGCACGGAGACACGGTCGACGCCTTGGTGCAGCGAGCCGACGTCGCGATGTACGAGGCGAAGGCCGGGCGCACAGGCTTCCAGATCTACGCTCCCGAGCGCGACGATCACAGCCGCGACCGGCTCGGCCTGCTCGGCGATCTGCGCCGGGCGATCGAGGAGGACGAGCTGGTGCTCCACTATCAGCCCAAGGTCGACCTGCGCACCGGCGATGTGACCGGGGTCGAGGCGCTCGTTCGCTGGCGTCACCCGAAGCGCGGACTGCTGCCCCCCAGCGATTTCATTCCGCTGGCCGAGCAGACCGCTCTCATGAGGCCGCTGACGCTCAGCCTGATACGGGCGGCGCTCAAGCAGCTTCGGCAATGGCTCGAACAGGGCGCCGACCTTCGCGTCGCGGTCAACCTCTCCGTTCCGAACCTGCTCGACACGAGCCTGCCGAACGACGTGGCGCGCCTTCTCGACGAACATGGGATCGAGCCGAGGCGGCTTCAGCTCGAGGTGACCGAGAACGTCATCATGGCCGACCCGGTCAGGGTGTTGGAGGTGCTCGAGCAGCTCAGGGCGCTCGGGGTGGGACTGTCGCTCGACGACTTCGGCACCGGCTCCTCATCCCTCACCTATCTGGCGCAGCTCCCGGTCGACGAGCTGAAGATCGACCGCTCCTTCGTGATGTCCATGACCGAGAACGACCCAGAAGCGGTCATCGTGCGGTCGACGACCGAGCTCGCTCAACGGCTCGGGCTGCGCGTCGTGGCGGAGGGGGTGGAGAGCGCCCAGGCGCTGGAGCAGCTCGGCGCGATGGGCTGCGACGAGGGGCAGGGCTACCACCTGCAGCGGCCGCTGCCGCCCGAAGAGCTGACCCGGTGGTTCGCTTCGCAGCGGACGGCGAGCGCACAGCCTCAGACGAGCTCGGCCGAGCTGCCGCCGCTGCGCGAGGCCACCGCGTGAGGCGCAAGGCGGGGTGAGCCCGGTGGCCTGGCCCTTTCTCGTCATAGCCGGTGTCCTCGAGGTCGTCTGGGCGATCATGCTGAAGCAGGCCGACGGCTTCACGCGGCCGTGGCCGACGCTGGGCTTCTTCGTGGCGGCCGCGGGGAGCATCGTGCTGCTCACGATCGCGCTTCGCTCGCTGCCGGTCGGCACCGCGTACGCCGCATGGACCGGCATCGGCGCGATCGGGACCGCCCTCGTCGGAATCGCCGTCCTCGGGGAAGACGCCGGCGCGGCCCGCATCGCCTCAATAGCGCTCGTGGTCCTGGGTGTCGGCGGACTGCGGGTCTTCAGCTCCTGAGTCCGTGTCGTTCGCCGAGCTCAGCCCCGACCGGCGCACTGAGGCGTCGCCCTCCCCACAGTCGCTGACGCCCTATCTCGACGCCCTCGTCGAATACGCCATGCGGGATCCCGCTCGATTCCACGTGCCGGGCCACAAGGGCGGTCTGGCGGCTCCAGCGCGCATGACCGACCGGCTGGGAACGGCCCTGTCGCTCGACGTCCCGGCGTGCATCGACGGCATCGACATCGGCGCCCGGCCGACGCCCTTGGAGCAAGCCGAGAGCCTGGCGGCCGAGGCGTGGGAAGCCCGCAGGACCTGGTTCCTCCTGAACGGCGCCTCGGAGGGCAGCCACATCGCCTGTCTGGCGCTGGCGCATGCCGGCGAAAGCGTGATCGTGCAGCGCAACGTCCACTCGAGCACGATCCATGGCATCGTGCTCGCGGGACTGCGGCCGGCCTTCGTGGCCCCCGAGCTCGATCCCGAGCTCGGGGTTGCCCACTGCGTCACCCCCGAGGCGCTCGAGGAGGCGCTCGCCGCGACCCCGGACGCGGTGGGCGCGATCGTCGTGTCTCCCACCTACTTCGGCGCCGCCGCCGACGTGCGAGGGTTGGTCGAGGTGACCCGCTCCCGCGGCGTCCCGCTAGTGGTCGACGAGGCGTGGGGCGCGCACTTCGCCTTTCATCCGGAGCTGCCGGCCGATGCCGTCTTCTGCGGCGCGGACCTGACGATCTCCGGCACCCACAAGCTGCTCGGAAGCCTGACGCAGTCGGCCATGCTCCACCTCGGGGGCCACAGCCTGATCGACGAGCCGGCGCTCCTGCGCGCGGTCGGGCTCGTGCGCACGACCAGCCCGAGCTCGCTGCTGCTGGGTTCGCTCGACGCCGCCCGCGCCTACGCGGCGTCCGACGCGCAGCGCCTCCTCGACGAGGCGCTGCCCGCTATGCGGCTGGTGCGCGACGCAATCGGCGACGTGCCTGGTCTCGGCGCGCTCGACGAGAGAGTCATCGGCCGACCCGGCGTCCACGACTTCGATGCCCTGCGGCTGGTCGTCGACGCGCGCTCCAGCGGCTTCACCGGCCACGAGCTCTCCGCGCGCCTGCATCGGATGTCCGACGTCAACCTCGAAGTCGTCACCGACCGCCTGGTGGTCGCCCACATCGGGTTGGGCGAGCCCGTGCACTCGCAGGGCCTCCGCCTGCTCGAGGCGCTCCTCCTCGCGCTGCAGGGTGAGCCCTCCGGGTTCACCCTTCGCGGGGACGGCAAAGGCGAGGGGACCGGCGGAGGTCTGGACCAGGGCGGATCGACACCTCGCCCCGGCCCCGCCGTCCTGAAGCCTCGCGACGCCTACTTCGCGGCCCACGACGTCGTGCCGCTCAGGGACGCGGTCGGCCGGATCTCGGCCGACTCCGTGGTCGTCTACCCACCGGGCATCGCGAACGTCATCCCCGGCGAGCTGATCACCCCGGCGGTGGCCGCCGACGTCGAACGCCTCGTCGCGGCCGGTCGCTCCCTGCGCGGGACGATGAGCGGGACGCTCGAGGCGATCCGGGTCGTGCGCAAGGCCAGATAGGGCATCCGGTGCTCAAGCGGTCGGCGCCTCCAGTCGATCTCAGTCCTGTGTTGCCTGCCACCACCACGTCCAGCGATTCGCTCTTCTTCGAGTTTCCCGCCCGCGCGTATCTCGAGAAGTACTACAGCCACGTCGGCGATGAGAACTCGGCCTTCCTGCGCGCCATCGCCAGCTTCCTGCTCGCCGAGCGGGTGCCGACCGACCGCGTCATCGAGGTCGGCGGCGGGCCGTCGCTGTTCTCCCTGATGGCTGTCGCCGCCGTACGCCAGAGCCCGTTCCGGCACGTCACCTTCACCGACATCGGCTGGAAGAACCTGGCCGAGGTGGAGTGCTGGCTCAGCGACGACCCTCGTCAGTTCGACTACGAGGCGCTGCTCCGCTGGCTGGAGCTCGAGGTCGGCGCACCGCCGGAGACGGTCGCCCGTGCGCTGCGCAAGTCGCGCTGGGAGATCCTCAACGTGGATTGGCACAACGGGATTCCAGCCGACTGGCAAGGCCACTACGACGTCGTGTCCTCTCACTTCTTCGCGGAATCGGCCACCGACGACGAGGGCGAGTTCATCGATCTCCTGTGGAAGGTCGGGCGGCTCGCGAGGCCCGGCGCGAGCGTGCTGCTGTCGTTCATGTGCCGCTCCGGGGGCTACCGCATCGGGCATCAGAGCTTCCCGGCGTTCTCCATCGACGAGGACAACATCTGCGACTACCTGGCCCGCGCCGGCATAGAGCTCGCCGAGCCGGTCGTCAGCACGGCGCCGACCGAGGACCCCGCCAGCGATCCTGGCTACGACGGCATGGTCTTTGTCTGCGGACGGCTCGCGAAGCGGTAGGGCTAGCGCTCGTCCCCGCTGCCGCGCAGCACCCCGCGCTCCTGGCGGGAGAGCAGCTTGTCCAGGTTGTCCGCCGCGATCGACTCGAGCTCGAGGCCGGCCTCGGTGGCGAGCTGCGCCACGTACCAGAGCACGTCGCCGAGCTCCCGGGACAGCGCCTCGCGCCGCTCGTCGCTCAGGACGCCGCCGTCGTCGCGGATCGTCTTCTTGACCTTCTCGGCTACCTCGCCCGCCTCTCCGCACAGCCCGAGCGCCGGATACGTCATGTCCTCGCCCGCGTGCGGGTACGTGGCCGTCCGGCGCGACAGCGTCTGGTACTCGGAGAAGTCCATGGGGCAAGGACGCTAGCTGCCGAATCGGATAGGGTGGCGCCTGCCGTGCAGCCGCTTGCCGTGGAGCGGACGTCGAACGATGGCGTCGAACTGCTGTTGGTCGAGGGGGAGCTCGACATCGCTACCGCACCCCGTTTGATCAGCGTGCTGAACAGGGCCGTTCAGGAGGCCCTGCGCTCGCTCGTGGTCGACCTCAGCGAGGTCGCCTTCATGGACTCGACCGGGCTCGCCCTCCTGATCAACGCCAACCGGCGGCTCACTAGGCGGAGCAAGGGGTTCGCCGTCGTCTGCCCGCCCGGCCCCCTGCGGCGCGTGTTCGAGGTGACCGACATGGTGGACACGCTGCACGTCTGCCCGGACCGCGCCAGCGCCCGAGCGGCGGCGCTCCCGGCGATCGCGTAGGGCAGCCTTCATCCGTAGCGGCTCGCTGCCGATACCTACGAGGATGAGCGAGACCGCGGCTGCCTCGGCCGGACCGTTCCCCGTCCCCGGACTCACCCCGCCCACCCAGCGCACCGGCGCCAAGCGCCGCATCGGCGACGTGATCGTCATGCTCGGATTCGCCGAGCGCGACAAGGTCGAGAACGTAGTTGCCAGGGGGAGCCAGCGCGGCGTCCCGCTCGGTCAGCTGCTGATCGAGGCCGGCCTCGTCGACTCGACTCAGCTCGCCCACGCGCTGGCGGAGCGCAACGGGCTCGACTTCGTCGACCTCAACAGCTTCGAGGTGGACAAGGGTGCCGCCAACCTGATCGACGCGACCAAGGCGCGCCGCTACCGGACGATCCCGATCGCGTTCCTCGGCGAGGGCACGCTGCTCGTGGCGACGGCCGACCCCGCCAACGTGCTCGCGCTCGACGACATCACGATGGCGACTGGCTACGAGGTGCGGCGCGCGGTCGCCTCACCGGAGGACATCGACGCCCTGATCGGCCAGATCTCGCGCCTCGGCGCCGCCGTCGAGGAGATCGACGAGGAGCTCGAGTCGACCGGCAGCGCGGAGATCATCGAGCTGCGCGACCGGGCGGACGAGGCGCCGGTCGTCAAGCTCGTCCACTCGATCATCGCCGACGCCGTCCACCGGGGCGCCTCGGACATCCACTTCGAGCCGCGCGGGGCCGACATCCGCGTCCGCCTCCGGGTGGACGGGGTCGTGTTCGACACCACCACCGTTCCCCGCGCGCTGATGGCCGGCCTCATCTCGCGGGTCAAGATCATGGCCGACCTCGACATCGCGGAGAAGCGGCTGCCCCAGGACGGGCGGATCGGCCTCACCGTCGACGGCAACTACGTCGACATCCGCGTGGCCACGTTCCCGGTCGTGCGCGGCGAGTCGCTCGTGATGCGCATCCTGGACCAGCAGAAGGTCATGGTCGACCTCGACAAGCTCGGCATGGACGAGCAGGTCCGGGAGCGCTTCCGGCACGCCATCCGGGCGACGCACGGGGCGATCCTCGTGACCGGCCCGACCGGCTCCGGCAAGACGACGACCCTCTATGCGGGCCTGAGCGAGGCCAACACGCCGGACAAGGCGATCATCACGATCGAGGACCCGGTCGAGTACGAGCTGGAGGGCGTGAAGCAGGTGCAGGTGAACCACCGGACCGGGCTGAGCTTCGCCTCCGGCCTGCGCACGATGGTGCGCACCGACCCCGACATAATCATGGTCGGCGAGGTGCGCGACCGCGACACGGCGCAGCTCGCGATCGAGGCCGCGCTCACCGGCCACCTGGTCCTCACCACCCTGCATACCAACGACGCCCCGCTCGCGGCGGCGCGGTTGATCGACATGGGAATAGAGCCGTACCTCGTGTCGGCCGGCGTCGAGTGCGTGGTCGCGCAGCGGCTCGTGCGGCGGCTGTGCGAGTGCCGCGAGCCGGTCAAGCTGAGCAAGGCGACGCTGAGCGAGAACGGGTTCGACGTGGCGCGCGGCTTCTCGGCGTTCGAGCCGGGCCGCTGCGTGCGCTGCGCGGGCAGCGGCTTCCGCGGCCGGATCGGGATCTACGAGCTCATGCTGATCTCCGACGAGCAGCGGCGCCTGATCCTCGAGCACGCGCCCGCCGACGCCCTGCGCGAATGCGCGCGCCGGGAGGGGATGCACACGCTGCGCGAGGACGGGCTCGAGAAGGTCAGGCGCGGCGTAACCTCGCTGCCCGAGGTGCTCCGCGTGCTGGGGACGTCGGCCTAGATTCCCGCCGCCCGGCGCGCCGAGCCGTGCGCCGCGTCCTCGAGCGAGTCGCCGGCCAGCGGCTCCAGCTCGATGCCCAGGGCCAGCTCGATCAGGCGGTCCGCCAGCCAGGCGTTCTTGGGCAGCAGCGGCCCGTGCAGGTAGGTGCCGATCACGTTGGCGCGGCGCACGCCCTCGAGGCCGTCGCGCCCGTTGTTGCCGTGGCCGGCGATCACGCGGCCGAGCGGCCGCTCGCCGTCGCCCAGGTA
>JBOGXT010000355.1:0-9591 GCA_050694635.1 Thermoleophilaceae bacterium | reverse complement strand
GGGCGAGCGCAAGGCGCGCAACCTGCTCGACACGGGCGCGGACGCCGTGGCCGCCGCCAACCCCGGCTGCGCGCTGCAGATCACGGCGCACACGGAGCGGCTCGGCAGGGCGCTGCCTGTGCTGCATCCGATGGAGCTGCTGGCGCGCTCGCTTGCATGACCGAGCGCCGGGTCGCGCTCGTGACCGGCGCCGCCAGCGGCATCGGCCGAGCGATCGCCGCCCGGCTCGAGAGCGACGGCTCGCACGTCCTGTCCGTGGACCTCGACCCCGAACCGGACGGCCCGGGAGAGCCGTTCGAAGCCGACCTCACCACCCGTGCCGGGAACCGGGACGCGGTGGAAGCCGCGCTGGAGCGCTTCGGCCGACTGGACATGGTCGTGGCGAACGCGGGGTTCCAGCACGTGAGCCCGGTGCCTGAGTTCCCCGAGGAGCAGTGGGACCGGATGATCGCCCTGCTCCTGACGAGCCCGTTCCTGCTCGCCAAGTACGCCTGGAACGCGCTGGCCGAGTCCGAGGCCGGCCGCTTCATCGCGGTGGCGTCGGCGCACGGCCTCGTGGCCTCTCCCTACAAGGCGGGCTATGTGTCCGCCAAGCATGGGCTGCTCGGGCTGGTCAAGACGCTGGCCCTGGAGGGGGCGGAGGACGGGATTCTCGCCACGGCGATCTGCCCGGCGTTCGTGCGCACGCCGCTGGTCGAGCAGCAGATAGCCGATCAGGCCCGGGCGCACCGCATGCGCGAGGAGCGCGTCCTGGAGGACGTGGTGCTCGCGCCACACGCCGTGAAGCGCCTCATCGAGCCGGAGGAGGTGGCCGAGGTCGTCGCGTTCCTGGCGAGCCCGGCGGGACGCAGCTTCACCGGGGCGGCGATCCCCATGGACCTGGGCTGGACCGCGCGCTGACCGGGCCTACCAGAACGCCAGATCGTTGCCCGGGTCGATCTTGCTGACCAGGAAGTTGAGGAAGAAGAAGCCGAAGTAGACGGAGACGCAGACCAGGACCACGTACGACCACCACTGCGCCTTCGCGGGCCTGGGGAGCTTGCTGATCAGGTACATGAGCGCGAACGGCATGATCAGCGCCGCCAGGTTCGACATGTTGGCCGCCCACTGGAGCAGCTCGGTCGACAGCGCCTGGAAGATGATCACCGAGATCACGATCGCCAGTAGGACCATGAACGGGTAGTAGAAGCGGCGCGGGTCGCCGCCGACCGCCCGGCGGAAGCGTGCGCTCGATCCGTACACGGCGTCCACGAAGTTGCGGACGAGCATCTCGAAGACGACGAGCTGCGTCGAGAAGAGGATCAGGAAGCCGACAAGCAGCGCCCACCAGTAGTAGATGCGCGGCTCGCCCAACTGGTCGAGCTGGCTGGCCAGATAGGTCGGCATGGTGGCCTCCTCGGGGGCGGTGCCGGAGCGGCTCGCCAGCGAGCTCACGAGGATGCCAGGCATCAGGATCCCGATCAGCGCCCCGGGCACGAAGATCACCCACATCTCGATGGTGAGGAAGCGGTACCAGCGCCGCCAGCGGGCAGCGTTCTCGGGCGTCTCGCGGAACGTCGTGCCGATCGGGTCGACCTCGCGCTTCTCCCGCTCGAGCAGCCCGGGGATGAAGCCCGTCTTGCTGCCCATGCCGTAGCCCTTGTCGCGGTAGTAGTTCATGAACACGTAGTTCAGGCCCGAGGCCATCGCGGCGAAACCGGCCACGGAGCCGATGGTCGTCGCGTCCACGCCCTCCGGCGGCAGCGCAGGCCGCAACAGCCCCTCGAGGCCGTCGCCCCAGTCGCTCGCGCCGGCCAGGAGGATGGCCGCCAGCGTGAGCGTGATCAGGATGAAGCCCACTATCACCCAGTTGACCAGCTCCATCGTGCGCGAGATCTTTCGCCCGAGCAGGGTAATGACGAAGACCACGCCCATGAGGAGCACTGCGAGCCAGTTCGTCGTGTTCTGATCCTCCTCGCCCGGAATGTCGCCGGTGAGGAACGTGAAGAGGCCGTCCCCGGCGCCGGACGCCCAGCCGCCGGTGATGAACGCCAGGTAGAAGAGCAGGACCGCGAGGATCGTGCCGATGTAGAGGCCGGGCGGGATCCGCCCGAATCCGAGCGACGCCACCTCGCCCGTCGCCAGCACGTAGCGGCCGACCTCCATGTTGTAGAGGGCCTGCAGAAGGATGGAGATGAGCGCGACGAAGCCAATCCCCACCCAGCCCTCCGTCCCGATCGCGAGCGGCGCCAGGATCCACTCCCCGCTGCCAATCGAGAGCCCGAGCGCGATCAGGCTCGGGCCGACGACGAGCGTGACCATCGCCTTGAGACCGATCCTGGGGACTCCGAAGACCTTCTCGGGCTCGGGCAGGTCGTCGACCTTCAGGTCTGGCCGCCCGACACCCAGTGGATAGGTCCCTGCTGGGGCACCCACCGGTTCAGACCGTGCTTCCACGACGCCACTTCCTTCCGTGCTGGCTCCATCAGCCAGATTCCCAGCTAATTGCATCCGGAAACCCAGCCTGGCGCGCTCGCTCGGCTGGCGTGAGCGTCGCCTCATGGACCTCGACACGTACCGGCAGGACAGTCTCGAAACCTGGGCGCAGATCGGCGCCCGGCTGGGAGGACCGGCGCGAGTGGCTGATGGAGATCACCGGCCGGGTCAACGCCTGGCTGGTGGAGAAGGCGGACCCGCGGCCGGGCCAGACCTTCCTCGAGATCGCCGCCGGCACCGGTGACATGCTGTCCCGCATGGCGGGCTCGCTCGCCCGCGCGATCAGCGCGCTGCCCGACGACGAGCGGGAGGCGACTCGCCTGGCGATCATGGAGAACGCCGCGCCCTACCGCAACGATGACGGCTCTTACAGCGCCCCCGCTGCGACGTGCGGCGTGCTCGTGCGCTAGAGCAAGGGCCACTCGTGCACCGGCTCGTTCGCGTGCATGTGCTCGCGATACGTGACGGTCATGCGCCGCAGCGCCTCCAGGCGGTCCAGCTTGCGGTCCTCGTAGAGGCGGTGGAAGGCGGCCGCCTGCCAGGCCGCGCCGTTCTGCATCGAGACGCAGCGGCGCTCGACGATCCCAAGGAGGCGGTCGCGGGCGGCGGCGTCCACGCCCGCTCGCGAGAGCCCCTCGTGCGCGGCCGGAAGCAGCCGCCGCAGCACCAGCTCGGCGGCCGGCACCTCGCCCACGCCCGGCCAGTACAGCCGCGCCTCGATCCCATCGCGCGCGCCGGCGTGGAAGTTGTCCTCCGCGGCCGAGAAGGACATGCGCGACCAGAGCGGCCGCTCCTCCTCCACGAGCTCCCGCACCAGCCCGTAGTAGAACGCCGCGTTGGCGCAGATGTCCACCACCGTGGGGCCCGAGGGCAGCAGCCGGTTCTCCACGCGCAGGTGGGGCCGGTCGCGCACCACGTCGTAGATTGGCCGGTTCCAGCGGTAGATCGTGCCGTTGTGCAGCCGCAGCTCGGGCAGCCCGGGGGTGTCGCCGCGCTCGAGCATGGCCACCGGGTCCTCCTCCTCGCACACCGGCAGCAGCGCCGGGAAGTAGCGCACGTTCTCCTCGAAGAGGTCGAAGATCGAGGTGATCCAGCGCTCGCCGAACCACACGCGCGGGCGCACGCCCTGGGCCTTCAGCTCCTCGGGCCGCGTGTCGGTGGCCTGCTCGAACAGGGCGATGCGCGTCTCGCGCCACAGCTCCTTGCCGAAGAAGAACGGCGAGTTGGCGGCGATAGCCACCTGCACGCCCGCGATCGCCTGGGCCGCGTTCCAGTGGCTCGCGAACGCCTCGGGGTCCACCTGCTGGTGCAGCTGCACGCTGGTGCAGGCGGCCTCCGGCGCGATGGTGTCGGCGAAGGTCGCGAGCCGCTCGACCCCGCCGATCGAGATCTCGAGGTCCTCGCCGCGGGCGGCGAAGATCTGCTCGTTCAGGAGCGCGTAGCGGGGGTTCGCGCTGAAGCTGTCGGCCGTGAGGTGGCGGTCGGTGACGGTCGGGAGGATCCCGATGACCATCATGTGCGCCCCGACCGTGCGGGCGCGCTCCTCGGCGCGGTTGAGGCTGCCCCGCACCCCCTCCTCGAGCTCCGAGAGGACGGCGCCGGACAGGAGCCGCGGCGGCACGTTGATCTCGACGTTGAACTGGGACAGCTCGGTCTGGAAGTCGGCGTCCGCGATCGCCTCGAGCGCGCGGGCGTTGGCCATGGCGGGATCGCCCTGCTCGTCGGTCAGGTTGAGCTCGATCTCGAGCCCGACCGAGCGGCGCTCGGGGTCGAAGCGCGACTCGCGCAGCATGCGCGCGAACACGTCGAGGCAAGTCCGCACCTTCTGGCGGTAGCGCTGCCGGTCCTCGCGGGAGAAGACCGCCACGGAGACGTCCTGTCCCACGGCCTCAGTTTCGCATCTCCTGGAACCGGTGGGCAGCCCGTAGGCTCCCGCGGTCATGCGCACGTTGGTGGTGTCAGATCTCCATCTCGGGAGCCGGCTGGCGCACGACGTGCTCCGCCGTGGCGTGGCGCTCGAGGCGCTGCTCGACGCGCTCGACGGGGTCGACCGGCTGGTCCTCCTCGGCGATGTCGTGGAGCTGCTCGAGGGCCGCCCGCGGCAGGCGATGGCGGTCGCCGAACCGGTGCTGAGGGCGCTTGGAGCGCGGCTCGGCGCGGGCCGTGAGGTGATCGTGGTGCCCGGCAACCACGACCGCGCCCTGGTGCGCCCGTGGCTGTCGACCAACGGCGTCTCGCCGGCGGTCGACGCCCGCGTCCCGTGCCAGGCGACGCCCGCGCTCGCGGCCGTCGCCTCCTGGCTTGCGCCGGCGCAGGTCGGCGCCCACTACCCCGGTGTGTGGCTCTCGGAGCGGGTCTGGGCCACCCACGGCCACTATCTCGACCGTCACCTGCTGCCCGAGGCGGCCTACGGGATCGCGCGCGGCGTGCTGGGACGCCTGCCGCGGGACGGCGCCGCGCCGATCGACTACGAGCAGGCCGGCGGCCCGTCGCTGACGCGCTTCGAGGCGCTGCTGACGCGCCGGTTGCCGCGCGCGCTCGCGGCGCTGTTTGACGACCTGACCGAGCTGCTGCGCGCCGCCACGATGGCGGACATGCCGCAGCGCCTGCTGCGTCACCGCGTAGCGCCGCTCACCGCGAGCCTGCTGGGCGTGCAGATGCGGCGAGCGAGCATTCCCGCGCTCGCACGGGTCGTTCATCGGCTGGGGGTCGCCGCCGACTGGGTGATCTTCGGCCATGTCCACCGGCGCGGACCGCTGGCGCACGACGATATGCAGCTCTGGCGGGGCCCGGGCGGGCGCCCGAAGATCGCGAACACCGGCTCCTGGGTGTACGAGCCGCTGCTCGTTCACCGTTCCACGCCGCCGCATCCGTACTGGCCGGGCGGCGCGATCCTGCTCGACGACGAAGGCGACCCGCAACCAATAGGACTGCTCGACCACCTCGACGCCGCGGCGCTGCACTGATCGCGCCTATCCTCGACCGCCCATGTCGACCCAGTACATCTTCACCATGTACAAGCTGTCCCGGGTCCATCCGCCCGACAAGCGGGTGCTCGAGGACATCTCGCTCTCGTTCCTGCCGGGGGCCAAGATCGGCGTGCTCGGCGCAAACGGCGCCGGCAAGTCGACGCTCCTTCGCATCATGGCCGGCCAGGACACGGAGTACCGCGGCGACGCCCAGCTCGCGCCCGGCGCCACCGTCGGGCTGCTCGAACAGGAGCCGCGGCTCGACCCGGCCAAGGACGTGCGCGGCAACGTCGAGGACGGTGTGCGCGAGCTGCGCGACATGCTCGACCGCTTCAACGAGCTCGCCGCCAGCTACTCGGACGAGACCGCCGGCGAGTTCGCCCGCCTCCAGGACCGCATCGACGCCGCCGACGCGTGGCAGCTCGACACCACGCTCGAGATCGCGATGGATGCCCTGCGGCTGCCACCTGGCGACGCCGACGTCGAGACGCTCTCGGGCGGCGAGCGGCGCCGAGTCGCGCTCTGCCGGCTCCTGCTCCGGGCGCCCGACCTGCTGCTGCTCGACGAGCCCACCAACCACCTCGACGCGGAGTCGGTGGCCTGGCTCGAGAAGCACCTCGAGGACCATGGCGGCACCGTGGTGGCCGTCACCCACGACCGCTACTTCCTCGACAACGTGGCGGGCTGGATCCTCGAGCTCGACCGCGGCCGCGGGATCCCGTTCAAGGGCAACTACTCGGCCTGGCTCGAGCAGAAGCAGGCGCGGCTCGCCCAAGAGGAGCGCCAGGAGTCGGCGCGCCAGCGGACGCTCGCGCGCGAGCTCGAGTGGGTGCGGGAGTCGCCGAAGGGCCGGCGCACCCGGGCGCGCGCCCGGCTCAACCGCTACGAGGCGCTGCTCGCCGAGGAGCGCGACGTGAAGCTGGACCGCGTGCAGATCCACATCCCGGC
Organism: Thermoleophilaceae bacterium; assembly: GCA_050694635.1. Classification (GTDB taxonomy): domain Bacteria; phylum Actinomycetota; class Thermoleophilia; order Solirubrobacterales; family Thermoleophilaceae; genus JACVRW01. The sequence continues at coordinate 3,199 of JBOGXT010000355.1, read as the reverse complement.
CGGCCCGCGGCTGGGCGACGTGGTGGTCGAGGCCGACGGCGTGCGCAAGGGCTACGGCGACCGCCTGCTGATGGAGGACCTGTCGTTCACGCTGCCGCCCGCCGGCATCGTGGGAGTGATCGGCCCTAACGGCGCCGGCAAGACCACGCTGTTTCGGATGATCGTCGGCGAGGAACCGGCGGACGCCGGCGAGCTGCGGCTCGGCGAGTCGGTCGAGCTGGCCTACGTGGACCAGTCGCGCGACGCGCTCGCTCCCGACAAGACCGTCTGGGAGGAGATCTCGGACGGCTACGACCAGATCAAGGTGGGCGAGCGCGAGATGAGCTCGCGCGCCTACGCGGCCGGCTTCAACTTCCGCGGCTCGGACCAGCAGCGCAAGGTGGGCGCGCTGTCGGGCGGCGAGCGCAACCGCGTGCATCTCGCCAAGCTGCTGCGCCGCGGCGGCAACCTGCTGCTGCTCGACGAGCCCACCAACGACCTCGACGTCGACACCCTGCGCGCGCTCGAGGAGGCGCTGCTCTCGTTCGCCGGCTGCGCGGTGATCATCTCGCACGACCGCTGGTTCCTCGATCGCGTCGCCACGCACGTGCTGGCGTTCGAGGGCGATTCCCAGGTGGTCTGGTACGAGGGCAACTTCGAGGCGTACGAAGAGCATCGCCGGGAAAGGTTGGGTGCGGAGGCCGACCGGCCTCACCGGATCACATACAAGAGGCTGACGCGCACATGAGCATCGACATCCAGGCCCCGCCCCGCGACCGCTACGAGGAGATCCTCACGGACGAGGGGCTCGGCCTGGTGGGTCGGCTCCACGACGAGTTGGACGACACACGCCGCTCGCTGCTCGCCGCGCGTACGGAGCGCCAGGCGTCGCTCGACGAGGGCGGCACGCTCGAGTTCGTATCTGCTCCGGAGGACTTCACGGTGGCGCCGGCCCCGGAAGCCCTGCAGGACCGACGCGTGGAGATCACCGGCCCGACCTCGCGCAAGATGGTGATCAACGCGCTCAACTCGGGCGCGCGCGGGTTCATGGCCGACTTCGAGGACTCGAACTCGCCCTACTGGTCCAACATGGTGGGCGGCCAGGTGAACCTGGCCGACGCGGTCCGCGGCACGATCGAGCACGACGAGAAGGGCAAGCACTACGAGCTCGGCGAGGAGACCGCGGTGCTGCTGGTGCGCCCGCGCGGCCTGCACCTGCCGGAGCGCCACCTGCGGCTGGACGGCGGCGAGGTGGCCGGCGCGTTCATGGACTTCGGCCTCTACGTGCATCGCAACGCCGTGGAGCTGCTCGAGCGCGGCGCCGGGCCCTACTTCTACATCCCGAAGCTCGAGTCCGCGCGCGAGGCGCGGCTCTGGCGCGACGCCTTCGTGATCGCCGAGGAGATGCTCGGCCTCGACCGCGGCACCATCAAGGCGACCGTCCTGATCGAGACGGTGCCGGCGGCGTTCGAGATGGACGCGATCCTGTACGAGCTGCGCGACCACTCGGCCGGGCTCAACGCCGGGCGCTGGGACTACATCTTCTCGATGATCAAGCGCTTCCGCTCGCGGCCGGACTTCGTGCTGCCGGATCGCGGCGACGTGACGATGACGGTGCCGTTCATGCGCGCGTACACGGAGCTGCTCGTGAACACCTGCCACCGCCGCGGCGCCCACGCGATGGGCGGCATGGCGGCGGTGATCCCGAGCCGAACCGACGAGGAGGCCAATCGCGCGGCGTTCGAGGCGGTGCGCTCCGACAAGGAACGCGAGGCGGCCGACGGGTTCGACGGCACCTGGGTGGCGCACCCCGACTCGGTGCCGGTGGCGACGGAGGCCTTCGACGCGGTGCTGGGCGAGCGCCCGAACCAGGTCGACCGCCGGCGCGACGACGTGTCGGTGGAGGCTGAGGACCTGCTGTCGGCGGCGATGACGCCCGGCGAGGTCACGGAGGAGGGCCTGCGATCGAACGTGAACGTGGGCATCCAGTACCTGTCGTCCTGGCTGCGCGGCAACGGGGCCGCGGGGATCTACGGCCTGATGGAGGACGCCGCGACGGCCGAGATCTCGCGCGCGCAGGTCTGGCAGTGGATCCGCCACGGCGAGACGCTGGACGACGGCCGCCCCGTGACGCCCGACCTGGTGCGCTCGCTGGCCGAGTCGGAGCTTCGGCGGATCCGGGGCGAGATCGGCAACGACGAGTGGTTCGAGAAGGAGGGTCGCCCCGACCTGTCGCGCGCACTGTTCGAGCGGGTGGCGCTCAGCGGGGACGAGTTCGTGGAGTTCCTGACGCTACCCGCGTACGAGGAGCTGCTCAGGCTCGAGGGGTAACGGCCGCTCAGGCCGCTTCGCGGGCGCGCTCGGCCTCGCGCAGCTCGCGCAGGGCGCGCTTGCGCTCTTCGCGGCTCGTGCGCTCCAGGATGAGGACCCCGTCCAGGTGGTCCATCTCGTGCTGGATCACGCGGGCCTCCAGTCCCGAGGCCTCCACCACGCGCTGGTCGCCGTCCTCGTCCTTCGCGCGCACGCGCACGTGGACGGGCCGCTCGACGTCGACCGTGACGCCGGGGATCGAGAGGCAGCCCTCCTCGCCCGCCTCGGCGTCGCCGCTCGACCACTCGAGCTCGGGGTTGGCGAGCACGATCAGGGGCGCGTCGGGGCCGATCCGGTAGACGAGCAGCCGCTGGGAGATGCCCAGCTGCGGCGCCGCCAGGCCCACGCCGAGCGCGTCGTTCATGATTCCGGCCATCCGGCTCGTCTGCCGGCGCAGGGAGTCGTCGAAACGGTCGACGGGGGTCGCGCGGGACTTCAGGACGGGGTCGCCGAGGCGGCGGATGAAGGACATCGCGGCCACCCGCCGCGCCTCGACCTCGGGATCTAGGGGCGGCGCCTCGTCGGCGTCGCGCACCTCGTCCTCGGCGAGCGCCTCCGGCTTCACCTCGCCGAGCGCCTCGCGCTCCGCGAGCTCCGGCTCCTCCGGAATGCGCTCCCTGTCGTCGGCCATTCCGCGCGAGTCTAGCGGCGCGGCGAGGCCGGTGGGCTACTGCGGATCGACGTCCACGGCGAAGGACACCGCGGCGTGCGCGCGGTCGGCCGCGACGGCCTCCACGGCCTCTCGCACCGCCGCGATCGCGGGCTCGCGCTCGCGCGAGCGAACCACCAGCTGAGCCCGCACCCGCGCTTGGCGGCGAAAGAGCGGCGCCGGCCCCAGCACGGGCACGCC
>JBOGXT010000354.1:0-3459 GCA_050694635.1 Thermoleophilaceae bacterium | reverse complement strand
GGCCCGCCCTCCACGCGCACGCTGCCGCCCGCCGCCGCGCCGGCAGGCGTGGCGCGCTCGGGCGCGAACGTGCCCGGCTTCGCGAGCTGGAGCGTCTGCAGCATCGTCTCGTTGTGCTGGTGCTCGTGCTGGACGAGCATCTCGCCGATGAAGGGCGACAGCTCGTCGAGCACGGCCAGCGTGCGCATGCGTACCTCGTCCATGTAGGCCACGGCCTCGTTACGGCGCAGATAGGACAGCTCGCCGCGATCGGCGCGCGGGGTCTCGTCGGCGTCGTAGACCGCCGCCAGGTCCGGCCGAACCTGCTCGCGCCCGGTCTCGCGGCAGACCCATAGGTCCTCGAAGGCCGCGATGTGCCCGAGGTCCCAGACCAGCGGGCTCATCAGCGGGTCGTGCTGGCGGTTCAGATCGGCTTCCGAGACCGGCTCGACCAGCGCGAGCGTGCGCTCGCGGGCCTCTTCGAGAAGCGCCTCGACCCCTCCGAGGGGCGTTGTGTCGGCTGTCTTGGAGATGGGTTCCTACTCGGAGACGCGCTCCACCAGGAAGGAGATACGCACGAGGGCGCGCCACTCGTCCAGGTTCTCGCCGCGCAGGCCCGTCGAAACGACGTCGACGGCCTTGATGTTCCTTAGCGACACTCGGGCGTCCTCCAGCGCGGCCTTGACCGCGCCGTCGGAGCTCTCTGGCGAGCTGCCCACCACCTCGATGATCTTGGTGACCGCCACTGGCGTCTCCTCTTGGTCTGGGGTTGTGCGCAGACTATCCGCCCGTGTAGCGTTGAGTCGGATGGAGGCCTCGCGCGCTGAGGAGAGGGGCAGCTACCTCGACCTCTCGCGTCTGTCGCCGGGCGAGTTCCTGGGCATGGGAGCCGCCCTCGTGCTTCTGGGCTCCCTGTTCCTGCCCTGGTTCACGACGAGCGAGGTCAACCCGAACTCGACCCTGGCCGGAGCGAGCGGCGGGGAGAGCGCCACGGCGTGGGAGGTCTTCGGCGCGCTCGACTGGCTGCTCGTGTCGGCCTGCGCGGCGCCCTTCATTCTGTCGTGGATCGTCGCCCGCGGGCACAAGCTGACCTGGAAGCCGGGCGAGGTCACGATGATCGTGGGGATCACCGCGTTCGTGCTGATCCTCTGCAACGGGATCATCCTCGGGCGCCCCGGCGACAGCGTCGACATCGGCCTCGGGATCGGCTACTTCATCGCGCTGATCGCCTCGGCCGGAATGCTGGTCGCCGGCTACCTCCGGCAGGCCTTTTACACCTCCGCGCGCAAGCCGCCGGGGGTCATATAGCGTCCGGGGCCATGGAGGCCCACTCGGACGTCGGGGCGCCGCCGCAGGGCACGAGCGAGGCGGGGCCCGACCGCAACCTCGCCATGGAGCTGGTGCGCACGACCGAGTACGCCGCGCTCGCCTGCGCGCGCTGGATCGGCCGCGGCGACAAGGAGGGAGCCGACGGCGCCGCGGTGGACGCCATGCGCATGCTGCTCGACACGGTCTCGATGGACGGGGTGGTCGTGATCGGCGAGGGCGAGAAGGACGAGGCGCCGATGCTCTACAACGGCGAGCACATCGGCGACGGCTCCCCGCCGCAGGTGGACGTGGCGGTCGACCCGCTCGAGGGCACCGAGCTGTGCGCCAAGGGTCTGCCAAACGCGATCGCCACGATCGCCCTCTCCGAGCGGGGCGCGATGTTCGACCCCGGGCCCTGCGTCTACATGATGAAGATGGCCACCTCGCGCGACCTGGCCCATCTGCTCGACCTCGACCGCCCGCTGGGCGAGACGCTCCAGCTGATGGCGAAGGAGAAGGGCGTGCCCGTGGGCGACCTCGTGGTCATCATGCTCGACCGCCCGCGCCACGAGGAGGCGATGAAGGAGATCCGCGAGGTGGGCGCCCGCATCCGCCTGATCCCGCACGGCGACGTCTCGGCGGCGCTGGTGGCGGTCACGCAGGGTTCGCCGGTGGACCTCCTGTACGGGATCGGCGGCACCCCCGAGGGGGTCCTCGCGGCGGCCGCGATCAAGTGCACCGGCGGCCAGATCCTCGGTCGCCTGTGGCCGCGCTCCGACGACGAGCGAAACGCGGCGCTGGAAGGCGGCTACGACCTCGAGGAAGTGCTCGACAGGGACCGCCTGGTCTCGGGCGAGGACGTGTTCTTCGCCGCCACCGGCGTGACGGACGGCGAGATGCTCGACGGCGTCCACTTCATCGGCCCGCAGGGTGCCACCACGGAGTCGGTCTCGATGCGCTCCCGTTCGGGGACGGTCCGCACGATCACCGCTCGCCACGATCGGGCGAAGCTGCGGGAGATCGTGGGAGAGCGGCTGGGCTGAACGCCCCCGTCGTGGACTCCTGCAGCTCCAGGTTGGCCAGCGAGCGCAGGAACGCGTGCGTGACGATCACGTGGATACGCAGCTGGGTCTGGTCGTAGATCCAACGCCCGAGCCGCGAGGCGATCATCGGGTAGAAGTTGACGACCTCGGATGTGACCACGGCGATGGCCTCGCCGGCACCGCCGTCGCTGCCCGGCCGCCGCTGCACGGTCAGGCGCAGGTAGCCGCGCCCGCGGCCGCCCCGGGCCACCAGCAGCCCGCGGTCGATTGGCCAGGTGACGGTGCCGGCGTCGCCGAGGAACTCATACTCCGGCGCCCGAAAGCGCATCAGCACCAGCGGCCGTCGCAGCAGCACGACCTCGCGCGAGTGAGGGCTGTAGAGCACGCGCAGGAGCCCGAGCGAGATGCGCGTCAGGAAGTGCCAGTAGGTGCGCGCCAGGCGCTCCAGGTGCTCGGGCGACCAGATCCGCTCGAGCTCGGAGCGCGGCAGCGTGACCTCTGCCACCTGCTTCGAGCCGATGCCCTCGTCGGCCGCCGAGTGCGGCTGCGCCACGGGCACGATCCGCACGCGCGCCCGCACGCGTCGCTCGCGCTCGATCACGCGGCGCGGGTCGCGGGGCCTCACAGCAGCTCGACCTCCACCCGCTCGCCCGCGGCCACCTCCCCCTCGCCCGGGGCGATGCGAGCGAGCGCCGATGCGCCGAGCATCGAGGTGAGCATGTGGGAGCCCTGCGGACCGGTCGTGCGGGCGCGCCAGCCGTCCTCGGTGGCCTCGATGCGGACGCGCACGGCCTGCTCGCGGGTCCGGTGGCGGGGGATCGGCTCGTCGAGCGTGGCCCGGGCGCGGGGGGCGGAGGGGTCGGCGCCCTGCAGGGCTGCGAGCGCGGGGCGCACGAAGAGGTGGAAGCCGACCATCGCCGAGACAGGGTTGCCGGGGAGGCCGAAGGCGAGCGCTTGGTTGCGCGCCCCGAACCAGGTGGGCTTGCCGGGACGCAGGCGGACGCCCCAGAAGCGCTCCTCGACGCCGAGGGCCGCGAGCGCCGGCTTGACGTGGTCGTGGGGGCCCACCGAGACGCCGCCGGAGACGAGCACGACGTCGGCCGCCTCGAGCGCCCGCGCCAGCGCCGCG
>JBOGXT010000353.1:0-2048 GCA_050694635.1 Thermoleophilaceae bacterium | reverse complement strand
CGGCTGCGCTGGCACCTGCACGACCTGTGGCCCGAGTTCGAGATCCCCAGCGGGGCGCTCGACGGCAAATGGCTCGGGAAGGTCTCGCGCCGACTCGCGCGCGCCGAGCAGACGACCCGGGGGCGGGTCGCGCGCGACCTCGTGCGCCAGATCGCCGCGCGCACCACCCGCATCCGCGAACTCGAGTCTGTGATCAGCCAGCGGTTGACCGGATAGGCGATGACACCGGCCACCACCAGGGCGACAGACAGCGCACCCCAAAACAGGCGCTCCTCGCGTTTGAGTGGGTGTCATCGGAGCGGCGGGTTGATGGTGATGTCGGCGCAGCAGAGGTAGATGAGGGCGATGAGGGGGGCGGCGGAGTGGAAGCCGAAGCTGCGGTGGGAGAGCAGGCGGACCTTCGAGTGCAGGCCTTCGAGGCGCGCGTTGGTGAGACCGAGCGTGATCGCGGCGAGGATGCCCTCGCGGTAGCGGCGCAGGGTGCGGGCGAGGCGGACGAACGGCTTGAGCTTGGAGCGTGACGCCCACGCCAGCCAGGCGGCGAGGTGCGCTGGCGCCTCGGTGGGATCGTCGAGGTGGTAGAGCGCGCGGAGTTGCTCCTTGAGCAGGTAGGCGCGGTAGAGCTGAGCATTGGTCTGCTGCACCCGGGCGAGCGCGACGCGCTGGCGGTCGGTCAGGTTCTCGGGCGCCTTGCGCCGCGCCCAGCGCACGTTCTTGAGCCACTTCCCTTCGGGGGTGCGCGACTTGTCCTTGGCGTTCCACTCCGCGCGGCGCACGTCGTCGACGGCACGGCCGGCCAACGCGACCACATGGAAGGGGTCGAACGCGATCTCGGCGTCTGGCACGGCGCTGCGGATCGCCTTCTCGTAGCCGCCGGACATGTCGATCGAGACGGCCCGGATCGAGTTCTTGCGCTCGCCGAGAAGATCGAAGAACTCCTGCAAGGTGGCGGCGTTGCGGCCGGGGGAGCTCCAGACGATCCGGCCGCTTGCGTGGTCGGCGACGTTGGTCAGGTAGCGCTGCCCGCGCCGGTAGGAGAGCTCGTCACAGCCGATCTGAACCAACCCGGCGAGACGCTTCTCGTCGAGCTGGTCGGCGACGACGCGCTCCACGATCCGCCCGACCGTGTCCCAGGCGACCCTGAGCAGCGCTTGGACCTGGCTCTTGGCCATCTGCTGCGCGCAGAACGCGGTCAAGTCGTCGAAGTCGCGCGTGTGCCGCGCGCCGGTACGCGCCCACGGCACCGCCTCGACGCGCACGCCGCAGTCGCGGCAGGCGACACGCCGCAGCTCGTACTCCAGAAAGCAGCGCCCGCCGGCGAGATCGAGATGCCGCCAACGCCGGAACGCCCGATCGTGCATCCCGCGGTAGACCTGCCCGCAGGCCGAGCAAGCCAGCCGGCGGCGGCGCAGCGCGACCCTGACGATCACCCCCTCGCCAGTGATCCTGACGTCGGTGACCCTCGCGCCGGGGAGCGCCAGGAGCCTGTTCAATGCCGTGGTGACGCGCACGCCGTCCCTCCTCTGAAAGCCGCTGAGCTCGAACACCCAGCAGCCTCCACGAGCGGACGGCTGCGCGTCGCTGCGCTCCGCGCAAGCAGCGACAAGAACGTCAAGCGCCCGGAACCGCCACGCGAGCAGGCACTTCCATCCCCAAGCTCAACCCCCGCTCCCACTCAAACGACCGGAGACCCTCTTTTCGGCCGCCGGCGACGATCCCTACGCGTATCTGCACGTGCGCGACGAGCGGGCTCCGGGCGCGGCGTCCGGGACGCGGGTGACGGTGCCGCTGGCGATCGAGCGGCTGCCGGCCGACGGTCGGTTGCGGACGCTCGTGTCGCAGCTGGTCCAGCTGCGCGCGGTGCTCGACGACGCTGCGCGCGAGGTCTGGCTCGAGCTGCCGTCGGGTGCGGTGGGGGTCGTGCGGCTTTCGTGCCCGAGCCCGATCCGCGGCGGCCGGTGCTCTTCGACGACGAGGTCCGAGTGTGCGGCGGCGTGACGGCGCGGGTGGTGGTGCGCCGCAGCGCGCGGCCGATCGCGCCCGGCATG
>JBOGXT010000352.1:0-2029 GCA_050694635.1 Thermoleophilaceae bacterium | reverse complement strand
GCCGGCGACCGCGGCCCGGGCACGCGCCGGCGGCTGGTCGCGCCCGCCGGCACCCTCGCCATCGTGAACCTGTTCCTGATCGGGATCTGGATCGCCGGCGGCGCGGGCTACTTCTGGCCCGCCTGGGTCCTGCTCGGCTCGGCCGTCGCGCTCGCGCTCAAGGCCGTGCCCTGGTCGCACGCCTGGCACGACCGGATGCACGGCGCGCCACCCGTGGCCTAGCGGCTACGAGTCGTAGTACAGCGCGAACTCCCACGGGTGCGGGCGCATCCGCACCTGATCGGCCTCCTCGCGGCGCTTGAACCCGATCCAGGTGTCGATCAGGTCCTGCGTGAAGACGCCGCCCTTCAGCAGGAACTCGTGGTCGGCCTCGAGCGCGTCGAGCGCCTCGTCGAGCGAGCCGGGCACGTGCTCGATCCGCGCCAGCTGCTCCTCGGGCAGCTCGAACAGGTCGACGTCGACCGGCTGGCCCGGATCGATCCGGTTCTGGATCCCGTCGAGCCCGGCCATCAGCAGCGCCGAGAAGGCCAGGTAGGGGTTCGCGGCAGGGTCCGGCGGGCGGAACTCCACCCGCTTGGCCTTGGGCGACGCCGAGTAGACCGGGATGCGGCAGGCGGCCGACCGGTTGCGCTGCGAGTAGACGAGGTTGACCGGGCCTCGTAGCCCGGCACGAGCCGGCGGTAGGAGTTCGTCGTCGGCGCGCAGAAGGCCATCAGCGCCCGCCCGTGGGCGATGATCCCGCCGATGAAGTTGAGCGCGTCGCGCGAGAGCTGGGCGTAGCCGTCGAAGTCGAACATCAGGTTCTCGCCGCCGCGGCCCAGCGAGATGTGCACGTGCATGCCCGACCCGTTCTCCTCGAACAGCGGCTTCGGCATGAACGTGGCGGTCTTGCCCGCCTGGCGCGCCACGTTCTTGATCACGTACTTCTGCAGCTGGATCTGGTCGGCCATCTTGCGCAGCGTGTTGAAGCGGACGTTGATCTCCGCCTGCCCGGCCGAGCCGACCTCGTGGTGCTGGAACTCGCAGCGCAGCCCCATCGACTCGAGCGCGACGACCATGCGTGCGCGCAGGTCGCCGTGCGAGTCGCCGGGGGCGGTGGGGAAGTACCCCTGCTGCGAGCGGAGCTTGTAGCCCAGGTTCGGCGTGCCGTTGCGCTCCGCGCCGAAGCCCCTACCGCGATTCCAATACCCCTCCTCGGAATCGACCTCGTAGAACGATCGGTTCGCGGTCTGGTCGAAGGCCACATGGTCGAAGATGTAGAACTCCGCCTCGGGGCCCATGTAGCAGGTGTCTGCGATACCGGACGAAGCGAGGTAACGCTCGGCCTTCTGGGCCACGTGGCGGGGATCGCGCGAGTAGAGGTCGCGGGTGATCGGGTCGATCACGTCGCAGAGGACCGACAGCGTCCTCTGCTCGTGGAACGGGTCTATCAGCGCCGTGGTCGGATCGGGCAGCAGGACCATGTCCGACTCCGCGATCTCCTGGAATCCGCGGATCGACGAGCCGTCGAAGCCCAGCCCCTCGACGAAGGCGTCCTCGTCGAGCGAGTGGATCGACAGCCCAAGGTGCTGCCACGTGCCGGGCAGGTCCGTGAACTTGAAGTCCACCATCCGCACCTCGTGCTCCTGGGCCAGCGCCAGGACGTCCTTCGCCTGCGCCTCCCGCCCGCCGAGAAAGCGTTCGATCGTCAGCGGGGTCACTTGATCTCCTCGGCGTTCTGCACTCCCGGGATCCGCTTCGCCAGATCCTCGAAGCTCTTGCCGGTGAGCGCCTCGACTACCGCCGGCAGCTCCGCCATCACCTGGGTCACGTCGCGCGTGATCTTGTGCGCGCCCGGCCCGGAGCCGTTGCCGCCCCCGATCATCACGATCTTCTCGGTCTGGGCGAGCGGCGCCGACACCGCGGCGGCGAGCTCGGGCAGGATCTCGAGCACGCGGTCGGTGATCGCCGCCTCGTTGTAGCCCTTCCAGGACTCCGCCTTGGCGGCCATCGCCTCGGCCTCGGCGAGGCCGCGGGCCCGGAGCGCGTC
>JBOGXT010000351.1:0-3868 GCA_050694635.1 Thermoleophilaceae bacterium | reverse complement strand
GGCGACGCGCCACCGCTCCGGCCGCCCGCGATCCGTCCGTAGGGGGGACTACGTTGGGGTCGCAGGTGCTTCTCCTTCGAGGAGGTCATGCCGGGATGTGGTGCGTGAGATTGAGCGATGCCGGGCGTGACGGGCTGCGCGAGCTGATCATGGCCCAGTCCGATCCGGGCCCGGCCCTGACCGCCGCGCTCGACGCGCTCGAGCTCGCCCGCTGGGACGACCTGCCCGAGGCGAGCCTTCCCTGGGAGCGAGTCACCGAGCTGGCGGCCGCCCAGAAGATCGACGAGGCGGACGTCGTCTGGGACCTCGCCGCCGGCATGGCGCCCGCCCCCGCCGCGCCGAAGCAGCGCGCGCCGCGCAGGGCCGCGCGCCGCGCCGCCTAGCCGAGCTGGGACTCGATCAGCGCCGTACTCAGTCTCGGTATTCGTAGAAGCCGGCGCCGGCCTTCCGGCCCAGCCGGCCCTGCTCGATCAGCTCGCGCACCCGCTCCGGCACGTCCGCTCCGATCGACTCGCCGATCGCGGCGGCCACGTCCAGGCCGATGAAGTCGAGCAGCGCCAGCGGGCCCATCGGGTGGCCGGCGCCGAGCTTCATGCAGGTGTCGATCGCCTCGGGCTCGATCGAGTCTCGCTCGAGCATCCGCACGGCGTCGAAGAGGTAGGGAAAGAGCAGACGGTTTACGACGAAACCGGGCGCGTCGGGCACCTCGATGCCCGTCTTGCCGAGCCGCCGGCACAGCTCCCGCAACTCGCTCCGGGTCCCTTCCGACGCCGCGTCGGGAAACGACAGCTCGACCAGCTCCATCTTCTCGACCGGGTTGAAGACGTGCAGGGCCCCGAAGCGCTGCGGCCGCCCGCTCGCGTCGGCCAGCTCGGCGACCGAAAGCGAGGACGTCGTCGTCGCAATCACCGCGTCGGGCGGGAGCACCTCGCCCAGGCGCCGGTGCATGTCGCGCTTGACCTCCGCGTCCTCCGCGACGGCCTCCACGACCACGTCGCAGCCGTTCAGGTCCGCCAGGTCGGTGACCACGCGTGCGTCCTCGACCCGGTCGCCGGCGCGCTCCGCGGAGCGCTCGCTGCGGGCCCAGACGACCACCTCGTGGTGGTCGGACGCCGTTCGCGCCAGCCCGCACGCGATTGCCCCGCTACCCACGATTCCGAGTGAATGCGCCATGGTTGACCGATCAGTCAATCGAGTAGGCTAACCGACATGCACAATGGCAACGGTCGCGAAGTGGTCATCGTCGAGGCGGTCCGCACGCCGATCGGGCGCGGGCATCCGGAGAAGGGCTACTTCAAGGACACCCATCCGAACGAGCTCCTCGGGAAGACCTACACAGAGGTCATCGAGCGAGCCGGCATCGACGCCTCCGAGGTCGAGGATGTCGTCACCGGCTGCGTCCAGCAGTTCGGCGAGCAGATGTTCAACGTCGGCCGCAACGCCTGGCTGCAGGCCGGGCTGCCCATCGAGACCCCCGCCACCACCGTCGACCGCCAGTGCGGCTCGGCCCAGCAGGCCGTGAACTTCGCAGCCGCACTGATCGCCTCGGGCGTGCACGACGCCGCGATCGGCTCGGGCGTCGAGCACATGGGGCACATCCCGATGGGGGTCGGCTTCAAGTGGGTCGACGACGTCGGCTCGCCCTGGCCGCCCGAGATCATGGAGCGCTACAACCTCGTGCCGCAGGGGATCTCGGCGGAGATGATCGCCGACAAGTGGGAGATCCCGCGGTCGGAGCTCGACGAGATCGGTGTGCGCTCGCACCAACGGGCACACCAGGCGACCGAGGAGGGCCGCTTCGAGCGCGAGATCCTGCCGTTCGCCGTCAACGGCAACACGTACGTGACCGACCAGGGCATCCGGCCCGACTCGAACCTGGAGGCGCTCTCGCAGCTCAAGCCGGCCTTCAAGGAGGACGGCCGGATCACGGCGGGCAACTCGTCGCAGATCTCCGACGGCGCGGCCGCGGTCCTGCTGATGGAGCGCAACAAGGCGGAGTCGCTGGGCCTCAAGCCGCGCGCGAAGATCGTCGACCAGACAACGGTCGGCGTGGACCCGGTGATGATGCTGACCGGCCCGATCCCCGCGACGCGCAAGCTGCTCGAGCGAAACGGGATGCAGATCGGCGACATCGACCTGTTCGAGGTCAACGAGGCGTTCGCGTCGGTGCTGGCGGCGTGGCGGCGCGAGCTCGAGCCCGACACGGACCGGGTGAACGTCAACGGCGGCGCGATCGCGCTCGGCCACCCGCTCGGCTCGACCGGCGCGCGGCTGATCACGACGCTGCTGCACGAGCTGGAGCGCTCCGACAAGGAGGTCGGGCTCGTGACGATGTGCTGCGGCGGCGGGCTCGGCACGGGTACCCTGCTCCAGCGCGTATAGGTCCGCTGAACCGCCGCGCGGCCTGACGCGTAGGACGCAATGCATCCGACCCGACACGGGAGGCTTTCCCATGAGAGTTCGCGCGGTGCAGATCGCGGCCGCCATGGCCGCCGCGCTCGCCCTGGTCTTCATCGGCGTGGTAGGCGCCGGTGCACAGGGCTCGAAGAAGCAGTCGAAGGCGTTGTTCGCCGTGCTGACCGGCAAGAAGGAGGTGTCGGCGGAGGGCGACAAGGGCGTCGGCGACCCCGACGGCCGGGGCTCCTTCACCGCGATCTTCGACGGCAACGAGATGTGCTACGGCCTCACCAACAAGAACATCCAGGATCCGGTCGCGGCCCACATCCACAAGGGCGGGCCGAACGTCGCCGGCCCGGTGGTGGTGCCGCTCCAGCAGCCGGCGACCGGCGATCCGGGCGCGTCGAGCGACTGCGTGGAGGTGGACCCCGCGCTCGCCCGCGCGATCCACAAGAACCCGCACAAGTACTACGTGAACGTGCACACCGCCGACTTCCCGGGTGGGGCCGTTCGCGGCCAGCTGTTCGGAAAGCGGCGCTAGACACAAGCCCACGACCGCATTCGCACCGGCGGTTACCTGGCCGCCGGTGCGGGTACCTCCGCTAAGTGCCGGTACACACCCAGGGATCCATGCTGGGCGGGCGCTACCGGGTCCTGAGGCATCTCGGCTCGGGCGGGATGGCGTCGGTCCTGCTCTGCCAGGACGAGCGGCTCGACCGCCAGGTGGCCGTCAAGCGCCTGCACGCCGACAGCCCGTCCGACGTCGAGCAGCGCTTCGTGCGCGAGGCCAAGCTGGGCGCGTCGCTCAACCACCCCAACCTCGTCTCGGTGTTCGACACGGCCATCGACGACGAGGGCGTGCTGATCGTCATGGAGTACGTCGAGGGCGAGGCGCTCGCGCGGACCCTCAAGCGAGGCCCGCTCGCGCCCGGCCGTGTGGCGGCGATGGTGCGGGACGTCGGCTCCGCGCTCGACCACGCCCACGCCCAGGGCGTCGTGCACCGCGACGTCAAGCCCGGCAACGTGCTGTTGCGCCACGACGGCGTGACCAAGCTGGTCGACCTCGGGATCGCCACGGCGCAGGATCACACGCGGCTCACCCAAAGCGGCATGGTGCTGGGCACGGCCGCCTACATGGCGCCCGAGCAGCTCGAGGGCGGCGAGACCTCGCCGGCCACCGACGTATACGCGCTGGCCGTCGTGGCCTACGAGGCGCTGGCCGGCCAGCGTGCGCGCGAGGGCCGTACGCCGATGGAGATCGCGCACCGCATCGCGACCGGCCCGCCTCCCGACCTGCGCGACGCGCTGCCGAGCGCCCCGCCCGAGGCCGCCGAGGTCCTGCAGCGCGCGATGGCGCACGCCCCGGAGGATCGCCCCGCCTCGACCGGCGAGCTCGCGACCGGCTTGGCTCGTGCCTTGGAGGAGCCGCCGACGGCGCCGACCCGCGCGGTGCCGCTCACCCGAACCGCCC
>JBOGXT010000350.1:0-1620 GCA_050694635.1 Thermoleophilaceae bacterium | reverse complement strand
CAGCCGCCCGCTCGCCCAGCTCGAGCAGGCGGTGGCCGAGGCCACGCGGGCGCAGCGCGCCGGCGAGGAGGGCCCGCCGCTCTCGTCGCTGTACCCGCCGCTGCTGGCCTACTACGACGAGGTCGTGCGGCCGAAGCTGCAGGCGGCAGAGTCCAGCGATCGGCTCGCGCCCGACGCGATCGCGAACGCGCTCGGCTGGGCGCGTCAGGCCCTGCTGATCGGGATGGACGGCGACCCCGAGTTCGAGCGGCGTCACAGCGAGATGCGCGACCGCCTGGAGCGCGTGATCCTCCACGCCATCCACGAGACCTACGAGCGCTGCATCAACGAGAGCTCGCTCGCGGCCGCGGCGCGGCTGCTGGGGTGGTCGCGCCAGGCGGCGCTGCTCTCCATCGCCAACGACGGCTTCGAGAAGTGGACGCGCTGCGCGCGATTCGAGGTGGAGTTCGACTCTACGGTGACGACGGAGGGCTCACGCTCCGGCGACGTCTCGTCCGAGGAGCACGAGGGAAGCTTCCGCGTGGTGGTCGACGACCTGATCATCGACTTCGCCGACGTCATTTGGGGCGAGGTCCCGAGCGGGACGCTGCGCCACCAGGGCTCGAGGTACACCCAGACGATCACCTACGCGCCGAGCGACGACTGCACGCTGGTGTCGACCACCACGCTGACGGGCACGTCGACCGGCACGATGCACGCCTCGATCGAGTTCGACATCAATCGGTTCGAGGAGCCGCCGGGCGCCGAGGAGCCGCCGCGACGGCACGTCCTGCGCCTGATCGTCGCCAGCGGCACGGATGAGACGTACACCCACCAGAACTCGGGCTGCGACGACGGCGTGTCGCAAGGAACCAACGCCATGTGGAAGAGCCTCTTCGCGCGCTTCCACGGCAGCGCGTCGCTCATCATCGAGCTCGACGCCGAGGACCAGACCGGCGCCATGGTCGGCACGCAGAGCTACTCGAACGAGCACACGTCGGACGGCACCCGCCAGACCGAGCTGACCTTCGTCGAGCTCTGGCACCGACCTCAGCCGTAGGACCGCTGCGGCTCAGGCCTCGGAGTACTCGCCGAACTCCTCGCGCAGCACGCCGCAGACCTCTCCCAGCGTGGCGTGCTCCTTGAGCGCGGCGCGCTGGGGAAGGTCGTCCCGTCCGGCCTCGAGAGCGTCGGCTCAGGCCCTGCCCCCGCCGCCCCTGCCCCCGCCGCCGCAGGAGTGACCACCCGCCGGCGAAGCCCGAGCTCGAGCCCGAGTCGGACGCGAAGTCGGACCCCCAGTCCGTATTCAGAGCGTCGCCCATGCGGAACAGCCTCCGGCCGACGCCGGACGGCCTCGGCGCCGCCGCCAGGACGGAGCACCGGCCGCCGCGCATTCTCGCCGCGACCGCCGGGTTCGCTGCTTCGGGCGGATTGCGGGAGCCAAGGACCTGGTGCGGTTCGCTCTCGCAGGGGACGGGACGCGAGCGTCTCACAGCTCGGGCAGCGCTCCTCCTTATCTGAACCAGGGGCCTCGTCAAGCCCGGTGGTGAATGGTTGTGAAGGGTGGCTGGCGTCGAGTCGATCGCTCCGCGGACGCCCGGCCTTATCTGGGTGCACGGCCCAAGGGCCGGCGACGTGATG
>JBOGXT010000349.1:0-2916 GCA_050694635.1 Thermoleophilaceae bacterium | reverse complement strand
CTTCAGCACCGGGCCTGACCCCAGGCCGAGCGCGCGGCGGGTGACCGGCCCGACGATCCCATCCGCCGCGAGGCCGTGGCGGCGCTGGAACCGCTTCACCGCGCGCTTGGTCTGCGGGCCGAAGACGCCATCGGCGGGGATGCCGAGCTTGCGCTGCAGCCGGCGCACATCGCGCCCCGATTGCGAGGCGTCTGCCCTGACCGAGCGGGACGCCTTGGCGCCCGCATCCTGCTGGGCGACCGCCTCGCCGCCGGCGAGCATCGCGAACGTGCACCCGAGGGCGGCAAGCAACAACGGCTGTGGGGCGGCGATCCGTCGCATATCCGGGACGACGCCTGCGAGGTGAGCTGGCGGGCTCGCGCCTCAGCGCTACCCCGGCGACGGCGCGTCCGCGCCGGCCGGCGATTCGCCCCCGCGGCCACGGCGGCCGCATCGGTTCCCCCGTTCGCCGGACACTGGGTCGCGGCGATTCGGCGTGCGACGCCCGTCTTTCTATCAGGCGAAACTCCTGCACGTTGCAGGATTCCTTGCAATATCGTGTCGGCCATGCACGAGATCGCACCCGGAATCCGGCACTGGACGGCCAAGCACCCAAAGCACGGCCTCGAGGTCAGCTCGTACTGGCTGCCCGAGCTGCACGTCCTGCTGGACCCGCTCGCGGTGCCCGACGAGGTCGAGGGCGTCGAGGAGATCGTCCTCTCCAATCGCCACCACCGGCGCGAGAGCTTCGAGGCGGGCGAGCGATTCGACGCGACCGTCAGGGTGCCGCGCGTGGGCCTGCACGAGTTCGACGAGGGCGATCCGGTCGAGCCCTACGACTTCGAGGAGCCGCTGGCCGGCGGGGCCATCACCCCCTACCAGGTGACCGAGCTGTGGCCGGACGACTGCGTGCTGCACATCCCGAGCCTGAACGCCCTCGAGGTGGCCGACACGGTGATGCACTACGGCGACGCGCTCTCGCTCGTACCTGACGCCTACATGGGCGACCCGGACGCCGAGAGCCGCGCCATCCGCGAGGGTCTCGCCCGGCTGGCCGCCGAGCTCGAGTTCGAGCACCTCCTGCTTGCCCACGGCACGCCGATCCCCGGCGAGGGCCGCGAGGCCTTGCGCCGGTTCGTCGGCTCCTGAGAACATCGTCCCCCATGCCACCTCATCCCAAGCCGCGCTTCGAGTACGACTACGACGTCGCGGCCGAGTTGCGGGCCCTGCGCGGGCACCGCGACCTGCGCAACGTCCCGGCGAAGCGCGACGACCGCCTGTTGCTAGCCACCTGGAACGTGGCGAACCTCGGCGTGCAGGAGCGCACCGAGGCCGACCACGAGCTCATCGCGGAGATCGTCGGCTGGTTCGACCTGGTCGCCATCCAGGAGGCCAACGACAACCTGGCCGGGATCCGCGCGGTCCTCGCGCAGCTGCCGCCGCGCTGGCGGATGCAGTTTTCCGAGGCGGGCGGAAACCAGGAGAGGGCGGCCGTTCTCTACGACGGCAGCAAGGTCGAGCCGCTGGAACAGACGGACCGGCTCTCGATACCGCCGAGCGAGCTGCGCCACATCAAGCTGAAGGGCGTCTCGCAGGCGTTCCTCGGCTTCGACCGCGGACCGCACCTGAGCACCTTCCGGGCGGGACGGTTCAGCGTCGAGCTCGTCAACGTGCACCTCTTCTTCGGATCGGACAGCGACCGTGAGGACATCGAGCGGCGCTCGCTCGAGGCGTTCGCCATCGCGCGGTGGTGCGACCTGCGCCGCCGCAGCGACAACACCTACGTGCGCGACATCGTCGCGCTCGGCGACTTCAACCTGCCCGAGCTGTCGGAGTCGGACCCCATCTTCAGCAGCCTGACCTTGCGCGGGCTGGAGCTGCCGGCGCACAAGAGCGCGGTGGGAGGCTCGAGCCTCGACGGGCACAAGCACTACGACCAGGTCGCCTTCTTCCCGGGCGAGACGAGCGAGTTCGCCGACCGGATCGACGTCTTCGACTTCGACAACGCCCTGTTCCGCGACCTCTTCGAGGAGCGCACGCTCAAGCAGTTCCTGAGCTACATCCGCTACCACGTCTCGGACCACCGCCCCCTCTGGGCGGAGTTCGCGATCTGACGCGGCGCTACACCAGCTCGAGGAAGACCATTTCGGTGGAATCGGACTTCCGCGGCCCCAGCTTCAGGATCCGCGTGTAGCCGCCCTCCCGGTCCGCGTAGCGCGGCGCGATCTCCTCGAACAGCTTGTAGACCACGAACTTGTCCTGGCCCAGGCGCGCCATCGCCAGCCGGCGCGAGTGGCCGTCACCCTTCTTGGCGAGCGTGATCAGCCGTTCGAGCTCGGGCTTGACCGCCTTGGCCTTCGCCTCGCTGGTCTGGATGCGCTCGTGGTCGATCACCTCGCGGCACAGGTTCATGAACAGCGCCTTGCGGTGCGCCGCGTCGCGCGACAGCTTGCCCCTCTGCTTGCGGTGGCGCATGGCCCGCGAACCCTATCCGGCGCGGAGTCCCAGCCCGCGCGCGTCGAGGGTCTCCTTGACCTCCTCGATCGACTTGCGGCCGAAGTTCGGGATCGCCGCCAGCTCGGACTCGGACTTCTGCACCAGGTCGCCGACCGTCTGGATGCCGGCCCGCTTGAGGCAGTTGTACGAGCGCACGCCGAGCTCGAGCTCCTCGATCAGGATGTCGTCCATCCCGCCGGCGCCCGGCGCGCCCGCGCCGTCGCCGCCGATACCGTCGCTGCCGGCCACCAGCGCCGCGCCCTGATCGCGCAGCGCCTCCACGCGCTCGGCGTCCGTGAAGATGGCCAGGTACTTGATGAGGATCTCGGCCGCTTCGCGCAGCGCGGTCTGGGGATCGAGCGAGCCGTCGGTCTCGATGTCCAGCGTGAGCTTGTCGTAGTCGGTCTTCTGACCGACGCGGGCGGCTGCCACCTGGTAGGC
>JBOGXT010000348.1:0-1742 GCA_050694635.1 Thermoleophilaceae bacterium | reverse complement strand
CATCACGTCGCCGGCCCTTGGGCCGTGCACCCAGATAAGGCCGGGCGTCCGCGGAGCGATCGACTCGACGCCAGCCACCCTTCACAACCATTCACCACCGGGCTTGACGAGGCCCCTGGTTCAGATAGGGAGGAGCGGCGAGCGGAGACCGCCTGGCTCCTGTTGCTCGTCCGCAGCGGAAGCGACGGCGGCAACCCTGGGCACTACTGCATCTGTAGGAAAGCAGGAGCGTTACGACTGCGAACCGAGACTGGCCCGGACGTTCGTTGCGGGCGTTTCGTTACGCGCGTGATCTCGCTGGCACAACCCCGCGCGCCGAGCGCTGCTCGACGCGACGGTGATCCGAGCCCTGATCGTGCCCGCGGTGATATCGCTGATGGGCCGCTACAACTGGTGGCTGCGGAGTTGGCCGGCGTGGCTGCAGCGCGTCGAACCGTCGCCGCTCGTCGCGCGCACCGCCGCGGGCCGAGCGAACGCGCTCGAATTGAGGACGTGACCGCGGTCGCCGAGCCCGACCTGCGGGCGCCGCGACTGATCCACCGGCCGCCTGCGGCGCCGATCGTCCCCGGCGAGAACGAGCCGTTCCCGTAGGGTGGACGCGAATGCTCCGCCTGATGGGTCTGCCCGCGCTCGCTCGCTGCCCGCAAGCGACGGTGCGGCGGGCCGAGGGCCGGATCGAGCTGCGGTTCCGCGGGCCCGACTGCGACGAGGGACTCGACGTCGACCTCGGGCTGCTCGGCGAGGATGAGGATCCGGAGGCCGCCGAGCTGCGGCTGCTCACCCAGCTCGAGACGCTCGGCTACGCGGTCGAGCGGCTTCCACCCGACGATGCCTGAACCTGCCGCCGCGCCGCGGGCAACGCCGCGGCGCGCGTACGGCAGCGGACGTCACGTCTTGATCAGCCCGTGGGGGTTGAAGACGAACTTCCTCGCCACACCCTGGTCGAAGTCCTTGTAGCCCTGCGGCGCTTCGTCCAGAGTGATGACCGTCGCGTTTACCGCCTTCGCGATCTGCGCGCGGTCGTTGAGGATCATCTGCATCAGGCCGTGGTGGTACTTCATCACCGGGCACTGACCGGTGGTGAAGCTGTGCGACTTCGCCCAACCCAGGCCGATACGGATCGATAGCGAACCCACCTTGGCCGCGTCATCGATGCCTCCGGGGTCGCCGGTGACATACAGGCCCGGGATGCCCAGCTTCCCGGCCGCCCGGGTGACGTCCATGATCGAGTTCAGCACTGTCGCCGGAGCCTCGTGCTCGCTCTCCGAGCCATGCCCGCGGGCCTCGAAGCCCACCGCGTCGACGGCGGCGTCGACCTCCGGCACGCCGAGGATCTCCTCGATCTGGTCCTTCGGATCGCCCTTGGAGATGTCGACCGTCTCGCAGCCGAAGCTGCGCGCCTGCTCGAGCCGCTCGGGGATCCGGTCGCCGACGATCACCACTGCGGCCCCGAGCAGCTGCGCCGAGTGCGCCGCGGCGAGGCCGACCGGGCCTCCGCCCGCGATGTAGACCGTCGAGCCGGGGCCGACGCCGGCGGTGTAGACGCCGTGGAAGCCCGTCGGGAAGATGTCCGACAGCATGGTCAGGTCGAGGATCTTCTCCATCGCCTGGTCCCTGTCGGGGAACTTCAGGAGGTTCCAGTCGGCGTAGGGCACGAGCACGTACTCCGCCTGGCCGCCGACCCAGCCGCCCATGTCGACGTAGCCGTACGCCGAGCCGGGCCGGTCGGGGTTGACGTTCAG
>JBOGXT010000347.1:0-3313 GCA_050694635.1 Thermoleophilaceae bacterium | reverse complement strand
CGCGCCCAGACCTTTCCGACCGCCCTGTTCTCGGTGCGATACCCGCTCACCCTCGTGGCGTCGGGTATCCGCAGCTTCGAGTAGACCGCTGTCTCGCCGCCGGCAAGCCGCTTCTCGTGCGTGAACCCGGTCACCCGAGCGGTCCTGCGCGCCATCACGCCTCCTCTCGCTTGAGCACCTCGGCCGCGGCGGCGGCCAGGGCGGCGAACCACTGGCCGCGGGCGTACTGGTCGCCCGCCGCCTCGGGCGGCACCCGGAGCGCCGCCACGCCCTCGCGGGTGCCCTTGCCGGCTGCGATGTCCTTCAGCGCCTTGAGCGACTTGCAGCCGGAGAGGTTGACCACCTGCTCCGGCGTCAGGTCGCCCTCGGCCTGGGCCCGCAGGCCGGCCAGCACGCGGGCCGCCTGCGCAGGCCCGATGCGCTTGCTCTGGTGGCTCCTCAACTCGTTCGCCCGCCGGGCGGTCGCGATGACGTCGGGCGGGTACTTCTCGGCCTGCGCCTTCCCGGCGCGCGGCTTGCTCTGGGGGGCCATGCGGCTCCTCCTCGTGGATCGGGTACGGGCCCGATACTCATCCGAACGGGAGCGTTCAGACAAGAGCACGCGGCCGGCTGAGCCGCGCGCACCGCCGGCACCGGCAGGCGCCAGCCCTCGGGCGTCCTGACGGCGGGGGCCCTGGGGCCAGGCGAGCGAGCGCGTGGCCACGGAGTCGTGAACGACCTACAGCCCTCAGCGCACGTGTCTACGCTGCTCGCGTGCTCATCAAGGACATCCTCCGCGAGCTCCACCTGGGTGCCTCGGTGGCCGAGCACGACGAGGCGCTCGAGGCGTACTTCATTGAGACCGCGACTTTCCGGGCGCTCGTCGCCGACCGCCAGGACACGATCGCGGGAGACAAGGGCACCGGCAAGACGGCGCTCTATCGCATCCTGAAGAAGCGCTACCCGACGCTGCTGAAGGACGTCGAGGTGCTCGCCGGGTTCAACCCGGCCGGCGCGCCGGTGTTCCAGCGGCTGGCCGAAGGCACGCCCTTGAACGAGGGGCAGTACATCACGATCTGGAAGGCCTACGTCTTTTCGCTCGTCGGCAACTGGGTGCTCACGTGGAACGAGGGCGGCTTCAGTCACAAGATGGAGGAGCTGGACGCACTGCTCAAGAAGACGGGATTGCGGAGCGCCGACGACTCGGCTAGCACCGTCTTCTCGCAGCTCGTCAACCTCGTGAAGCGGCTCATGAACCCGAAGAGCGCCGAGATGGCGGCAACAATCACAGCCGAAGGCCTGCCCGTCATCGCCCCGCGGGTCGAGTTCGGCGACGCACCCGAGGCCGACGAGCTCGTCCGTCACGACGACGCCCTGCGGCTGCTGAATGACGTGCTCGAGGAGGTCGAGTTCTCGGCCTGGGTCGTGCTCGACCGGCTCGACGAGGCGTTCCAGGGCTTTCCCGAGGCCGAGGTCCCGGTCCTCCGAGCGCTCCTCCGGACGTACCTCGACCTGGCGGAGTTCCCCCGCATCACGCTGAAGCTGTTCGTGCGCAAGGACCTGTTCCGGCGGATCATCGAGGGCGGCTTCGTCAACCTCACCCACGTCAACGCCAGGAAGGTCGAGATCGTCTGGGACCAGGAGGACCTGTACGACTTGCTGTGCCGGCGCTTCAGGGAGAACCGCGAGTTCGTCGAGGCGCTCGGGCTGCCGCCGCACGCCAGCAACGACGAGCTGTTCAACGCGGTGTTCCCCCGGCAGGTCGACCAGGGATCGCGAAAGCCCACCACGTGGAACTGGATGCTGTCCCGAATCCGGGACGGCAACGGGATCGCACCGCCGCGGAACCTGATCGATCTCGTCACGAAGGCGCAGGAGGCACAGATGCGTAAGGAGGAGCGTGCCGCCACCGAGTACGTGCCGGGCGGCGAGCGTGGCCTCATCGACTCCGACTCGCTCAAGCGCGGGCTGGCGGCACTCAGCACCGAGCGCGTGGAGGACACCCTCCTCGCCGAAGCCGGCGAGTCCGCAGTGGAGATCGAGGGCTTCCGAGGCGGCCGAGCCGAGCACAACAACGCGTCAATCGCTGAGATCCTCGCAGTACCGGTCGAGGAGGCACGCTCCGCGGCGAAGCCGCTGGTTGAGATCGGCTTCCTCGAGCAGACGGGTGAGACGTTCAAGGTGCCGATGCTGTACCGCGGGGGCCTGAGTATCACCCAGGGCAAGGCGTTCGCCCCCGACGAACCGCCATCCGAGGACGACGAGACCTGAGTCCAGGCTCCACCGCCGGGCCGCGCGGGCCGCGTCGCACGCGTGCCGGGCCGCCAGCCGGGCCCAGGACCACGAGCGGGGGGCGCGGTACCGCGGCGCACACAACGCGCCCTCTGGCACTCGGCCGCGCGGCGCGCAGCGCGCTGGCGGGGCGGCCTGCGGCTGCCGGGGTCGCCGGGCGTGTCGCGGTCTAGTCCGCCGGCGCCGCGAGCACGGCGCGGTCCACGTCGAACTGCGAAGGCCGCGGCGAGGGCCGGTCCCGCCAGTCGGGGTGCCGGTCGCGGTGGCCCCGGGGCATGGGCCCGCCCGACAGCCACGCGAACATCGCGAGCATCGTCGGGTGGCAGGTCTCGCAGTAGTCCTGGTTCGGGATGTGGTCGTTCGGGCAGCGCTCGCCCGCCATGCACGCCCAGTGGTCGGGGAACACGCGCCGGCAGCGGCGCTCGTCGGCGCCGCGCGCGTCGGGGTCGAACAGCCGCTCCTGGTCCTGGCTCATGAGGCCGCCTCCTCGGTGTACGGGCACGGTCACGCATGGTCCCGTCCCGCGCTGGTCGCCTCGCGCCGCTCCCGCTCGATTCGCCCGATGAGCGCCCTGACCTCGCCGAGGGGCACGACCCGGCCATCGCCCTCGCCTACGCCCTCGCCAGCGGGACGCGCCTGCGCGTCCCCCGAGCGAAGCGAGGGCCCTCTACTTCCCTGTGGTTCTACTTCAGGGGGTGCCTCTGACGGCTCTGTCACAGGGGGCCTCAGACGGCTCTGTGAGGGGGCTGCTGTTCCGCGCAAGAGCGGCCGCACGTCGTAGTGGTTCCGGCCGCGGCGCGACGGCCGCCAGCGCGCCACCAGTCCGCGATCGACCAGCCGGTTGACGGCGGCACTGACGGTGGGCGCCTTCACCCGGGCCGCGGTCGCCAGCTCCGCGCGGCTCGGGTAGCAGTCGTCGCGGTCGCCCTGGAAGCCAGCCAGGGCCATCGCCAGGCGGAACTCGACGGGGTCGAGCCGGGGGCCCTCGCCTCGGAGCAGCGCGCAGGCGACGGGCACGTAGGGCCGCCCGCCCGTGCGCTCC
>JBOGXT010000346.1:0-3173 GCA_050694635.1 Thermoleophilaceae bacterium | reverse complement strand
CCTCAGGGCCGCCGATGAGCAGCGCCTCCACCGGCCGGTCGCCCGCGAGGCCGCGCGCCAGCGCCACCGCCTGCAACGACAGCTCGTCAGGGGAGCCCTCCTGGTGCTCGACAAGCGCTAGCACCATCCGACAGCCGCCCTCTTGTTCGACTGTCCTGGATTTTGGGGCCTATAGCCCCACAGGGCAGGACAGTCGATCATGTGACCCCCAGTTCCCGCATGATTTCGACGACCTTGGGTGCCGCTTCCGGCCCCTGTCCCAGCACCTCGGCCTGCTTGCCCTGGCCCGGCGGCAGCACCAGCCGCAGCTTCTCGAGCCGCGGCTCGGGGCGCTCGGGGTTGCTCGTCTCGACCGGCTTCTGCCGGGCCCGCAGCTTCGCCGGCACCGACGGGTAGCGCGGCAGGTTGATCCCCTCCAGCACCGTCACCACCGCGGGCAGCGGGACGACGTAGACATCGCGGCCGCCCGGCACCTCCTGCTCGCAGCGGACGCGGCCGTCCTCGATCGACAACCCCTTCAACCCGGTCACCACCGGCCGGCCCAGGGCGTGCGCCACCCGGATGCCGACCTGGTAGTTGCCCGAGTCGGCCGACTCGTTGCCGAAGATGATCAGATCGAAATCGTCACCGCCGGCGGCGCGGTCCGCCTCGATCGCCGCGAGGATGGCGCCCGCGGTGGCCTGGGGATCCCATTCTTGATCGCCGTCGTTTGCCAGAAGCACGCCCCGGTCCGCGCCGACCGCCAGCATGTCCCGCACCTGCCCCTCGGCCTCGGCGGGCCCAAGCGTCAGCACGGTGACCTCCCCACCATGCTGCTCCACAAGACGCACCGCCTCCTCGACCCCGCACTCCTCGTGGGGGCTGATCGTGAAGCCAAGGTGGCGGGTCTCGATCGCCTGCTCGTCGGAGGTGAGCACCATCCGCCCGCCCGTGAGCGGCACGCGCTTCACGCAGACGAGGATCCTCATGTCAGTACCGGGTCCGCCGCCTTCACCCGCTCGTTGTCGGGGTCGAAGAGCGGCGTGGAGTCGGCGCGCTCCACGGTCACCGGGTAGCGCTCGTTCATGTACTCCACGGCCAGCTGCTCCCCGACGGTGGCGTGCTCGGGCGGCAGGTACGAGAGCAGTATGTGCTTGCCCACCGACGGGCCCGCGCCGGCGCTCGTGACGAACGAGCGGCGGCCCTCGCGGTCGGTGAGGGGGGCGCCGTCGCGCGTGACGATCGGCTCGCCGCCCAGCATGTAGCGCCTCACGCCGCCGCCGTCGGGGGAATGGTCGTCGACCGTGAGCGTGCAGATGACGGCCGCGGGCTCCTCCTCGCGTTGGCGCACGTGCGCCTCCTTGCCCACGAAGTCCTGCTCCTTGACCTTGCCCCACGCCATGCCGGCCTCGACGACGTCGTACTCGCCGTCCAGCTCGAACCCGAAGGCGCGGTAGCACTTCTCGAGGCGCCCGGTGGTGCCGTACACGCCGATGCCGGCGGGCACCACTCCGTGCGGCTCGCCGGCCTCCCAGACCGTGTCCCACAGCTTCGCGCCCTGCTCGATCGGCACGTAGAGCTCCCAGCCGAGGTCCCCGACGTACGAGATGCGCGACGCCAGCACCCGTAGCGAGCCCAACTCGATCGTGCGGCAGGTGGCGAACGGGAAGCCCTCGTGCGAGACGTCGGCGCTCGTGGTGCTCGCCAGGACGTCGCGCGCCCGCGGCCCCCAGAGCCCGAGCGTGCACCAAGTCGAGGTGAGGTCGAAGACCTGCGCCGTGCCGTCCTCCGGCAGGTGGTCCGCGAGCCACTTCAGGTCCGCCATGCCGTGGGCGCCGCCGGTGACGACTCGGAAGTGCTCGTCGCCGAGCCGCATCACCGTCAGGTCGGAGCGGAAGCCGCCGCCGGGCGTGAGCCACGGCGTGTAGACCACCTTCCCGAGCTTCACGTCCATCTGGCGCATCGAGACCCGCTGCACGGTGTCGAGCGCGCCCGGGCCTACCACGTCGAAGACGCAGAACGCGGTCAGGTCGAAGATCGCGGCGCGGTCGCGCATCGCGAGGTGCTCGGCGTTGATGATCGGCGACCACCAGCGCGAGTCCCACTCGGCCTCGCGGTCGGCGATCTGGTCGGCGAACTCCTCGAGCAGCGGGCGGTTCGACGCGTACCAGTGCGGGCGCTCCCAGCCGGCGGCCTCGAAGAAGACGGCCTCGAGCTCGCGCTCGCGCGCGTGGAAGGGGGACAGGCGCACGTCGCGGTTCGAGGCCCACTGCTCGCCGGGGTGGACGATCCCGTAGGTCTTGTTGAAGCCCTCCGCGGCGCGCGCCCGCACGTGGGCCACGCTCTTCTGGTGCTCGTAGAAGCGGGCGACGTCCGAGGCCTGCAGGTCGATCTCGGACTCGCCCTCGACCATCCACTCGGCCAGCGCTCGGCCGACGCCGGGACCCTCCTTCACCCACACGGCGGCGGCCGACCAGAGGCCCTTCGTCTCGGGCGTCTCGCCGAGGATCGGGAGGGCGTCGGGGGTGAGCGAGAGCAGGCCGTTGATCGCGTACTTGATGCCCACCGACTCGTCGCCGACGATCTCCGGCATCAGCTCGAGCGCGTGCTCCATCTGCTGCGTGAAGTCGTCCTGCGTGAAGGGCAGCTCGGTGGGCGACAGCGCCGCCTCCTCGATCGACGGGATCTCGTCGGGGTCGTGCAGGATCGGGCGGTGCGCGTAGGAGCCGATCTCGAGCCCGCGGCCGTCCTGGCGCTCGTACATGTTCGTGTCCATGTCGCGCACGATCGGGTACTCGATCGCGGCCTTGGCGTCCTCGAAGCGCGGCACCGGGCCGATGTCGATCATCTGGTGCACGGCCGGGGTGAGCGGGATCGAGGCGCCCGCCATGCGCGCGAGCAGCGGGCTCCAGACGCCGCAGGCGACGAGTACCACCTCGGTGTCGATGTCGCCGCGATCGGTGTGGACGCGCGCCACGCGGCCGCCCTCGACGTCGATGCCGGTGACCTCGGTGTTGGCGGACACCGTGAGCGCCCCCTGCTGCTGTGCGCTCTCGCGCATGAGCGTCCCGGCGCGCAGCGAGTCGACAACGCCGACGCTCTCCGTGTGGAAGCCGCCGAGGATCACGCTCTCGTCGATGAACGGGACGAGCTCCTTGACCTCGGCGGGGGTCACGAGGCGGACGCCCTCGACG
>JBOGXT010000345.1:0-3454 GCA_050694635.1 Thermoleophilaceae bacterium | reverse complement strand
GTCCCGGAGCTCGGCCGGCGCGCTGCCGGTCGAGCCGGTGCGCCGAGACCGGGCGGGCGCGGAGGCGGACGCGCTCGCCGAGGCGGCCGCCGCGCCGGAACCCTCGGTCGGGTCCGGGGTCGTCACGCCGGGCTGCGTCGGGCCGAGAAAGCCGCGGCACTCGTCGAGCGTCGCCTCGCTGGGGTTCGTCTGGTACGGGCTGCACTCGTTGACGAGCACGCTCAGGCGCAGGACGTGGCCCACGTCGTCGAGCGGGTTCGTGGTGAGCGTCTGCCAGTAGAAGTAGTTCCAGAGCGCCTCCATGCCGGTGAAGCCGCCGCCCCGGCCGGAGATATGCGTCTTGTCTCCGGCCGGTGGGTCGGTGGCGGCGGCGCGCGGATCCGGCTCGACTGCACGCGCACGATCGTCGATCGTCTGAAGGAGCTGGCGCAGGGGCTTGGCGAGCTCGGGTGCGTCCCGCCCGAGGCGGCGCAGCTCGCGGATCTCCTCCTCGCTCTTGCGGACGGCCCGGCGGCCCACGAGGGAGGCGTCGCCCAGCGCCGCGAGCGCGGGCAAGCCCTCCTCGCTGAACGGGCGCAGGCGCGTCAGGAAGGTGTCGAGCTCGCCGGACGCGGCCCGCAGGTCGCGCAGCACGGGCTGCTGGGCCCGGGCGAGGTCGCCCAGCCGGCCCATGTAGGGCTCGAGCTCGGTGAGGAACGCGGGAAGGCGCCGGAAGGTCTCGGCCAGCTCGGTGCGGCGCGAGGCGGAGATCTCGGCCGTGCGGCCGCCCTCGCGCACGAAGCGGCTGACGTCCTGTTTGCGCGCCTCGAGCTCGCCGATCACGCGATCGGCGTCCACGATGAACCGCTCGATCGTGTCGGTCTGGCGGCCGAGGATCTCGAGCGTCTCGCTGGTCTCCCGCAGCCCCGGGTGCGCGCGCCGGAGCGCCTCGCTGAGATCCTCGGGGCGGCCGGCCAGGCCCGTGCCGAGCTCCGCGACGATGAGCCGGAGGCGCTCGCGGTAGGGGCGCCGCAGGATGCTGTTGACGAGGTCGGCGGGGATCGTGGAGCTGGTCTGCTCGACCGGCACGCGCCCGCCGTCGGGCAGCTTGCGCTCCGAGGTGCCGGGTTGGCAGTCCACGTAGTACTCGCCGATCAGCGACTGCGGGCGGATCTCGCAGCGGGCGTCCTCGCGCAGGTCGGCGAAGCCGGGCTCTGTCACCTGCGCCTCCACCACGGCCAGCGGGCGCTCCTGCCCGTCCACCTCGAAGGTGCTGGTGTTGCCGGCGCGAACGCCGGCGATCTTGAAGTCGCCGCCCTCGGTCAGGCCGAAGGCGTTGTCGAACACGATCTCGTAGGTGGTGCCCTTGGGGTCGTCGCGCCCGGTGGCCCCGAGCGCGAGCGCGGCGCCGCAGACTGCGAGCACGGCGACGAGGACGCCCGCGCGCCTCACGGGCCCACCGACCTGAGGTTCGGGTCGCAGTCGAGCGCGGCCGCCTCGGCGCCGGAGAAGACGTTGCTGCCGTCCGGCGCGGGCAGCTCGTTGGCCCCCGGGCAGCGACGGAACTGCTTGGTCTTCGGGCCAGCCCCGTGCAGGATCTCGGAGAAGTTGATCCACGCGCGCGAGAACCCGCCCAGGGCATCGTAGGCGCCGGTGGTGGAGAAGTCGTCCATCCATCCGACGAAGTCGGCCGTGTAGGGACGCCCGAACGCGATGTTCGGCGCGCCGGCGCGCAGCGCGTCGGTGGTCTCGGGGAACGCACCGCGGCGGCGGGCGCCGTTGATCGTGCGCGAGTCGATCGCCACCCGCGCGAGCGGCGGGAAGCTGTTGATCAGCTCGATCAGGTCGTTGGTGCGGCCGGGCCGGCGGATGGTGCGCGACAGGTCGCGGAAGGTGGGCTCGCCGTCACGCGCGAAGAGCCGCGCTTGGTCGAGGAACGGCCCGAGCCGTCGGGCGACGGGCTTGGACGCGTCGACCAGCGGATCGACGTCGTCGAGCGCCGAGCGCAGGTTGACGAAGGTGGTGTTGGCGCGCCGCATGAAGGGCGGCAGCCGCTCGATCGACTCGGCCAGGGCGTCCTGCTGGCTGCCGAGCGCGCCGAAGGTCGAGTTGAGGTTGGACACCACGCCGGTCAGGTCCTCGCGGCGGCTGGCGAGCGTGTTGACGAGGGTGGCCGAGTCGACCAGGAACTCCTCGAGCAGCGCCTCGTCCTCGGTCAGCTCCTCGAACAGGCGGCTGCCGGTCGAGAGCGCCGGGTTGAGGTAGTGGACGCCCGCGCGCAGCTCCCTGCCGCGGCCGCGCAGCGTGTCGGCCTGACCCTCGATGAAGTCCTGGAGCGATCCGCGGGTCTCCTCGTCGAAGAGCGCGAACACCTGGTCGAGCTCGACCGCGGTCTCGGTCTGGTCGGCGTCGATCCGCCCCCCGTCCTCGATCTCCTCGCCCCCGTCGGGGCCGAGGTGGAGGTCGATGTAGCGGTTCGCGATGCCCGACAGCGACGTCTGCTTGATGATCGCCTTCGTCCCGCGGCGCAGCGGGGCGTAGTCGCCGTCGACGGTGAAGCTGACCTCCGCGCGGCCGTCCGGGCTCACGTCGATGTCGTCGACGGAGCCGACGGTGCTCCCGGCCACCCGCACCTCGTTGCCGTTCACCAGCTGGCCGGCGTTGACGAACTCGGCCGTGACCTTGTAGCCGCTGTCGCCCACGAACAGCAGCCACGCCGCAACCGCGATGGCGACCACGATGACTCCAATCGCCAGGACACGCCTGGCGATGGATGGCTTGCCGTCTTGGCGCAGACCGACCCCCCCTGCGCTTTTCACGCGCCCTTCATACCCCTAAACCGAAGCGATTGACACCCCCAACCCCAAACTGTGGCGCCTTACGCCAAAAGGGGTAGCAGTGCTTGGAGCTTCACCTCCGACTCCGCGAGCTCCTCGGAGGGCACCGAGTCGCGCACGATCCCGCAGCCGGCGTAGAGATGCGCGAGCGGCCCGCGCAGCAGCGCGCAGCGCAACGCCACGCAGAACTCGCCGTCCTCGGCGAGGTCGGTCCAGCCCACCGCTCCCGCGTACCAGCCGCGGTCGAGCCCCTCCAGCGCGGGGATCAGGGGTATCGCGGCGGCGCGCGGCTCCCCGCCCACGGCCGGGGTCGGCATCAGCAGGCCGGCCAGCTCGACGGCGGGCACGGGATCCGCCAGCTGCGCGCGGATCGGCGTCGCAAGGTGCTGGACGTTGTGGACCTTGACCAGCACCGGCTGGTCGGCCACCGCCACCCAGACGCTCACGGCATCGAGCGTCCGCTCGATGCGGCGGGCCACGATCGCCTGCTCCTCGCGCTCCTTCGGGCTGCGGGCGAGCTGCTCGCCGAGGTGGTCGTCCACAGCCGGATCGGCGCTGCGGCGGGTGGTGCCGGCGAGCGCCACGGACTGGGCCCGCGCGCCGTCCCGGCGAACCAGCAGCTCCGGGCTCGCGCCGAC
>JBOGXT010000344.1:0-1828 GCA_050694635.1 Thermoleophilaceae bacterium | reverse complement strand
GGCCCGCCCTGGACGGTCACGCCGGCACCTGCGCCGTGGCGGCGATCCGCTCGACGAGCTCGGCGGCGAACGCGCGGTAGTCGGCCGCGACGTTGCTAGCCGGCTCGGCCAGCACGGTGGGCAGCGCGAGCCGCGGGTGGTCGCGGACCGAGTTCTGCTGGCGCGTGTGCGCCTCGAAGACGTACAGCGGCTCGCCGCCGAAGGCGTCCTCGTCCTGGAAGTGCGCGCGGTACTCGCGCATGTGCCGGGAGCGCTCGGCGGCCCGAATGAACAGGACGCCCAGCGGCGCGACCGTCCAGCCCTCCTCGCGCTCGATGCTCTCGAGCTCGGCGAGTCGCCGGCCCAGCGCGCGGTACTCATAGAAGCCGGGCTCCATGCAGAACAGGACGGTGTCGGCGGCGCGTGCGGCGGTGTGCGAGAGCGGGCTCATCGCGCCCTGCGTGTCGATGAGCGCGAGGTCGACGTCGTCGGCGAAGGTCGACAGGATCCGGTCGAGGTCCTGGTAGCCGCGCCGGGCGACGGCGGCTGTGGCGGCGTGGAGGTCCGAGGAGCAGGCCAGCAGCCGCAGCCGGCCCGCGGCGCCGTCGACAGGTATCTCGATCGGCGCGCCGGCCGGGTCGATTCCGCCGGCCAGGAGCTGCTCGACGCGGATCACGTCGCGGTCGTCTTCGTCGATGCCGAAGGTGCTCTCGAGGTCGGCCTGCGGGTCGAAGCCGACCATCAGCACCGAGTAGCCGAGCCGCGCGAGCTCGGGGCCCGTGTTGGCGACCGTGGTGGTCTTGCCGGTCCCCCCCTTGCCGGTCCATACGAGTGTCCGGTGCATCGTCGGCATGCTACGGACGGCACCCGACGGAACCCGCCGGGTGCCAGGGGCGCCGGGCGCTAGAACGGCATCTCCTTCGGCGGCTGGGTCACGCCGGGCAGCGCGGGCGGATGGTTGTCGAGCGGCTGGCCGTCGCCGTCGAGCAGCGTGCCGGTGTCGGCGTGCAGTTGCAACTCGATTGGCTCGCCGCCGCCGGCGCGCCCGAAGCGGTTCTTGACCGGGTGCAGCTCGAGCGGCAGTTCGCTCCACTCCTCGCGCGTCATGCGCTCCTGCTCCTCCGCGCTGCCGCCGAAGCGCAGCACCAGGCCGCAGTCCAACGTGTATTCGATGTCGCCCGAGCCCTTGAAGGCGGCAAGCGTCGGGCGCTCGACGCTGTACTTGTCGCGGGCGACGCTGGAGACGATCAGCATCGGCACCGCGTGGCGGCGTGCGAGTCGCAACAGCGCACGGGCGGTGGCGCTGAGCTGCTCGCGCTCGTCGCGGCCGCGGTGCTTGGGCTCCGGCTGGAGGTCCTGCAGGTAGTCGACGATCACCACCGGCACCGGCCAGCCACCGGCGCGGGCCTCGGCCAACGTCGCCGCCAGGCGGCCGACGCTGCCGCGGTCGTCGTCCTCGCTGCGCGGCTCGTCGTGCTCGATCGCGATCGTGTCCAGCGGCAGCCCGCCGCGCGCGGCCTTCCAGGCCTCCCGCCACTCGCGCGTGCGGCGCCAGTAGTGGCTGACGTTGAGCTGCGCCATCGAGCACACGTGCCGGGCCACGAGCTGCTCGTCGGTCTGCTCGGTGGCCCAGTAGATGACCGGGTGCCGGCGGCGTGCGATGTACCAGGCGGCCTGGGAGGCGATCGCCGTCTTCCCGGCGCCCGGCGGCGCGGCGAGCATGTAGACGCCCGCGCGCAGCCCGCCCGCCAGGACCGCGTCCAACGTCGCGAACCCGGTCGGCTGGGCGACGCCGGCCGTCGGATCGAGGAACGCCTGGTCGAGCCGGCGCGACCGGGCACGCTTGGCG
>JBOGXT010000343.1:0-1555 GCA_050694635.1 Thermoleophilaceae bacterium | reverse complement strand
GCCTACGCGCGCGCCGCCCGCGCGCGGGCGCTCGACCTCGGCGCGGAGACTCTGTCAATCACCGCGACCGGCGTCGGGTGGCCGGAGGCGATCGAGATCGCGGAGCGCGAGCGGTCCGAGACCTATACGCGCAGCTACACCGCCGCGCTCGCGGTGCTGGCGCTGATCGCGGGCGAGCTGGGCGCCGAGGGCCTGGGCCCGCCGGCGGTGGCTGCCGCTGCCGGCGCCGCGGAGGCTGCGCTCGCGGAGCCGGGGATCGCCGGGCTGCCCGAGCCGGAGCGCCTGCTCGTGCTCGCCGCTACCGGTCCGGCCGCGGTGACCGCGCGCGAGGGCGCCCTCAAGCTGCGCGAGGCGGCGCGGCTCGCGGCCGAGGGCTACGACGCCGAGTATCTGCTGCATGGGTCGGCTGTGCCGCTGGACGGACGCGACGCGCTCGTGCTCCTGCAGCCGGGGCGCGGCGAGGACGGCCTTCTGAGCGGCATCGGCGAGGCCGCGCGCGCCGAGGGCATCGCCGTCGCCGAGCTCGACCAGCCGGAGCCTGGCGACGAGCTGCTCGCGCAGATCCCGCTCACCGTGCGCCTCCAGCTGCTCGCCCTGCGCCGCGCCGAGGCAGGCGGGCACGACCCCGATACGGTGATCGCGGGCGCTTGGACGGCCGAGAAGCTCTGGAACGCGGGTTCCCCGTAGCGCGCGCGGATGGCGTCCCCTGGAAGGAATCACCTTCGCGCGTGCGAATACGCACTGCGTATGGAGCCAACGGCCAAGGTCATCGCCTTCACGAACCAGAAGGGGGGTGTCGCCAAGACGACCACCACCCTCAACCTCGCGGCCGCGTTCGTGGAGCGCGACCACAGGGTGCTCTGCGTGGATCTCGATCCGCAGGGCAACCTGACGATGAGCCAGGGCATCGACCCCGACTCGCTCGAGGTGTCGATGTACGACGTGCTCGTACACCAGGTCTCGATCCGCGAGGTGATCCGCAAGCGCGAGGTGGACGTGGCCTGCGCCTCGATCGACCTGGCCGGCGCCGAGATCGCCATGTCGACGATGATCGGCCGCGAGCGCGCGCTCAAGAAGGGCCTCGCCCCGATCCTCGAGGACTACGACTACATCTTCATCGACACCCCGCCGAGCCTCGGGCTGCTCACGATCAACGCCCTGACGGCGTCGCACAAGGTGATCGTCCCCGTGCAGTGCGAGTATCTGTCCATGCGCGGGCTGATCCAGCTGCAGAACACCGTGTCGATGATCAAGGAGAACCTGAACCCGGGGCTCGAGATCGAGGGCATCCTGCCCACGCTGGTGGACTCGCGCACGGTCCACGCGAAGGAAGCGATCGAGATCCTGGAGGAGAACTTCGGCGATCGAGTCTTTGCCTCACGCATCCGTAAGACGGTGCGCTTCGCGGAGGCCCCTGTGAAGGGGATGTCGGTGCTCAAATACGACCCTGACGGCAAGGCGGCTTTCAGTTACCGTCAGCTCGCGGAGGAGGTACTCGGAGATGGACAGCGGTAAGCGGGCGAGCATGCGCGAGGGGCCCCTGGCGGCCCTGTTC
>JBOGXT010000342.1:0-10504 GCA_050694635.1 Thermoleophilaceae bacterium | reverse complement strand
ATCATGGACTTCCTCAATCCGGGGTTGCTGGGGTCGGCGACGGGCTTCCGGGAGCGCTTTGCGCATCCGATCGAGCGCTACCGCGACGCCGCCACCACCCGTCGCCTCCGCCAGGCCACCGGCCCGTTCATCCTGCGCCGGATGAAGACGGACAAGGAGATCGTCCGCGACCTGCCGGAGAAGATCGAGATGCGCGTCGACTGCCACCTGACGCGCGAGCAGGCGACCCTCTACCAGGCCGTGGTCGACGAGATGCTCGAGCAGGCCTCGCGCGCGGAGGGGATCGAGCGCTCCGGCGTCATTCTCGCCGCCCTCGTGAAGCTCAAGCAGGTCTGCAACCACCCCGCCCACCTGCTCCGGGATCGCTCGCGGCTCGACGGGCGCTCCGGGAAGCTCGCGCGGCTGGAGGAGATCGTCGAGGAGGCGTTGGTGCAGGGTGATCGCGCGATCTGCTTCACCCAGTTCGCCGAGTTCGGGCACGACCTGCGCGCCCACCTGCAGGAGCGCACCGGCCGCGAGGTCCTGTTCCTGCACGGCGGCACCCCGAGGGCGGCGCGCGACGAGATGGTCGCTCGCTTCCAGGCCGATGACGGATCGCCGCTGTTCGTGCTCTCGCTGAAGGCCGGCGGCACCGGGCTCAACCTCACCGCGGCGAACCACGTCATCCACTTCGACCGCTGGTGGAACCCGGCGGTCGAGGACCAGGCGACCGATCGCGCCTTCCGGATCGGCCAGCGCAAGAACGTTCAGGTGCGCAAGCTCACCTGCGTCGGGACGCTCGAGGAGCGCATCGACGAGCTGATCGCCGAGAAGCGCAACCTGGCCGAGAGCATCGTCGGCAGCGGCGAGGCCTGGCTGACCGAGCTCGACACCATCGAGCTGCGAAAGGTCGTCGCGCTGTCCAGCGACGCGGTGGCCGCGTGATGAGCGCCACCGGGTTCGAGCCAGCGCGTCCGCTGCCGGCTGCCTGGCCGCGGGCGAGTACGGGCAGACGTGGTGGTCGCGACGGTTCCTCGAACTGCTCGAGTCCTTCGGCGTCGGCTCGCGGCTGGAGCGCGGGCGCGACTATGCGCGCGGCGGACAGGTCACGGAGCTGGAGGTCGAGCCGGGCATCGCCCTCGCCAAGGTGCAGGGGACGCGCTACACGCCCTATCGCGTGCGCATCCGCGCGAAGCTGCTATCCGAGCACCAATGGCGTCGTGCCGAGCGGGCGATGGCCGCACGGGCGCTGCCGCTGGCGCAGCTGCTCGCGGGGCGGATGCCGCCCGACATCGAGGATGTGCTCGCCGGTTGCAAGCTGAGCCTGTTCCCGACGTCCTACACGGACCTGAAGGCCAGTTGCGATTGCCCCGACGCCGAGAACCCCTGCAAGCACATCGCGGCGGTGTACTACCTGCTCGCCGAGCGCTTCGACGCGGAGCCGTTCCTGATCTTCACCTGGCGGGGCCGGACGCAGGAAGAGCTGCTCGACGGTCTGCGGGCGCGCCGCGCGCGCTCGAAGACCAAGCGCTCGTCGGCATCCCCGCGGACCGCTGCTGCGGGCGCCGAGGGGACGCGGTCCTTCTGGCAGAGCGGCCCGGAGCTGGCCGACCTGCGCATCAGCCCGCTCGCCGGCGAAGCCCCGGACGCCCTGCTGCGCCGCCTCGGGCCCGCGCCCGTCGAAGCCGATGGGCGCGACCTGGCCGATGCGCTGGCGGCGATGTACGCGCACCTCGCCGAGGCCGCCGAGCGGCGGGCGCTGAGCGGGTAGAGAGCCACCCGTTCAGGCGCGGAGCGTGCTTGATCGGGGCCGCACGGCTGTCGAGGGGCGCTCCGCGGTTCGGCGAGAGCGCAGTGTGAGCAAGGAGCTGGGGCGCTTGGTGCCGAGCGACGGTGCTCAGAGTCCATCGATCGCAAGGCGGGGCCAAGCCGGTGGCCTGCCCGGTGGCGACGTGGCTCGGCTCTACACCGCGCGGTGTGCACCCCTGGTCGCTATGTCCGCCGTTCGCGCTGCACCGCCGCGAGTCGTTGCAGCTCGTCGCGGACGAGATCGTGGAGGTCGAGGTCGTAGTGCCGGGCGATCCGTCCGTGGACGCTGCGCAGCTCATCACGATCGAGATGTCCCACCGGCGACGAGTCGATCGCACTGCGGTGGACGCGGACGAGCGCGGCAATCATCGCGGCGTTCTCCCCGGGCAAGTCGAATCGGTCGGGCGGGAAGTGGAAGAGGCCGGGCTCGGTCCCTGCGCGAACGGCGTCTTGCTCTCGGGCATCGAGCCTCGTGAGGCGCAGCAGTCGCAGCGCGAGCAGCTCGCCGAGACGCGGGTCCAGTTGGTCGGAGACGATCAGCACGGGGCGCGCCTTGCCCGGCACCAGGAACGTGAACTCGGTGTCCGCGCCGCGGCGGGCGGCGGCGATCAGCTTGTCGGCCTGCCGTACTTCGACGGGCGCGTGGCGTGAGCCCGCGTAGAGGCGAAACGGCGCTTCTGGCGCGAACGGGACGACGGCCCAGAGGACCGCGCCGGCGAGTCCGTTCACAGGTCGAGGATCGAGGCGATCTGCTCGGCGTTCTCGACGCGCGCGGCAGGGTCAGGCCGGTCTTCGGCGCGCAGCGCCTTGAACGCGGTGTCGCTGAGCGGCTCGCGCTCGAGCGCACCGAGCGCGTCGACGAGCTCGTGGGCCTCCTCGAGCATCGCGAGGTCGTCTGGGTTGACGAGCGCAACCTTGGCGACATCCTCGCGATAGCGGGTCACGATAATGGCGGTCCCGCGCGGCACCGCCGGGGCACGCACGTCGTCGGCATGCTTGGTCTTGTGCTGGAGCGCCATTCCGTACAGACTAGCAGCGTACCGTACGACATGCCATCTGAGTCGTACGACTTCGTCTCATAACCCGAAGGTCGCGGGTTCGAATCCCGCCCCGCTACCTAGGCTAGCTACGGGTAATCGTTCTAATAATTGGCTCGTGGCTAGCGCGAAAGACCTCGAAGGCCGCCTCTTGGGGCGGCCTTCGTCGTGAGTGGCGGCGCACGGGCCGGCGATGGCGCCGCGGCGGGCCGGGAACAGCAACGACCGCCCAGGGGCTATCTCCCGGACGGTCGGTTGAGGCGGGGGCTGTTGGTGGTGCGGCGCTAAGAACTGGCCCGGTGGGTCCGGGTCGGCGGCGCAGTACTGCCAGTCGGGCGCCTTGCCAATGATGCCGCGGTCGTATGCGACGCGCCCCATCGGCAATTCGAGCAGGTGCTTGTGGCGGTGCTGCTCGACCTTGTCGAGTCCGCCCCCGTCGTCGTCGCTCACCTCAGGTGGCTGGGTGTTCGGGTTCGTGTGCTGCCCGAGGTAGCCCTGACGCATGCAGATGCGGAACCACTCGGCGAGCAGGGCGCTGGCGGCGCGTAGCCGCTGGGCGGCGATGCTGTCGCGGCGCTTTGACCGCTTCGCATGGTGCGTGCCGGACACGGCGTAGCGGTCGCGCCAGCTGTCGAAGATGGACTCGTATGTCTTGTGGGTCGCGTTCAGCCCGTGGAACCGCGGGTCGCGCCGGCTGATGGGCAGCAGGGCGCGGACCTCCTTGCGGCAGGAGATGGTCTGCGCCTTGGCGCATTCTGGGAACCACTGCAGGCCGCAGCGGTAGCGGATGCGCGGGTCGCCGGTCTTGGTGACGACGAAGCCGACGTTCTTGCCGCCCATGTGAACTGGGATGGCGGGGCCGCCGCAGTGCTTGCAGCGCGGCCCGTGCTCATCCCAGTGCTCGCCGCGCAAGTGAGTGATGTCCTTGCCGCCCGGCAGCTTGCGCTCGGGCGTGATGCTGGCGACGTTCTCGTGGGTGTTGAAGCCGATGAAGCTGGCGTTGTTCCAGGCGCGGTCGGCGATGACCGAGACGGGCCTGCGCTGACGGCCATGGCGGTCCTTGCCGAGCGCGATGAGGAGCTTGCGGTAGAGCTCCGGGTAGCCGTGGTGCTCTTGGATGTCGGCCTCGAAGAAGTGCAGGGCGGTCGGGGCTTTGTGGAAGTGGTCAATCGCGGGGACGAAGTAGCCGCCGACCCAGAACTTCTTCTTGCGCTTGCCTGGTTCCGCGCCGTACATGCGGGCGCCGACGTCCTTGTCGCGGCAGCGCAGGATGTGTCCGTTGAGCCAGAAGTAGCGATAGTGGCGCCAGTCCTCCAGGCCGTAGCGCTGGGCCTCCTCGTCGCTGAACTTGACGAGCCGGTTCTTCGGCGGAAGGTCCGGGTCTTCAGGCTCGGGTTCGGCCGAGCGGTCATGCCGCTCGTCGGTGACGGTTTCGTCTGAGGCGCGTGCGAGCACCTTGGCGGGTTTGCCGTCGCCGTACTGGCGCGTCATCCGCTCGCAGAAGTGCTCAGTCGGGCACTTGTGCTCAAGCAGCGCGTGCGTGTGCATCTGGGGCGGCCTTCGTCATGCGTGGACGGGTAAAGCCGTCCGCAGCGTCACCCCTGGCCTTGAACGGCCGAAACCGCCCAAGAGCTATCCCCTACGTGCGTGTTCGCCAAGTCCGGGCTTGGAGTTGGCGACCTGTCCGCCCAGGCGTTGGAGCCAGTCGAGCTTCGGCATTGCGAACTCGCCGAGCGCTACTGCCCCGATGGCGCGCTCTTCGGCGGCTTGTGAAGCCGGGCCGAGGTCGTCGCTCAGGCGTCACCGGGACTTGATGCGCTTTCATCGGCCGCTCCCGTGCGTCAGAGGCAGAGGCAGAGGCGCAACGCCCTGCGGGGCAGTGCTGTGGCGGACGTCCTCGAAACGTCCCCTCAAGGAAACGGCATCCACCACCGATAACCTAATCAGCTCGACATGATGTCGGGCTGAGCTATACTGGGTCGCGTCATGAAGGCACCTAGCTTCGTCACCAACCACGAGTTGGACCTCTTCTTGGGTGGAGGCGCTGCAGGGCAGCGCCAGCGGCTTCGTCTCCAGAAGGGTGGTCTCCTCCCCAAGCCGATGAACATCGGCCGCGTGAAGCGCTTCAACATTGCGGTTTTCCCGCGGTTCGCACTGGCCGGCTTGGTCCGTGAGCTCGCGACCATTCCTCGCGCCACGGACGAGATGGCCAAGGTCGCGGCCAACGTGTTCGCTTCCCCGGCGTTCGAGGAACTGCGTGAAGCTCTTCGCGAAACCGCCCGGGGACTCGACACCTGGAGCTTCGACTACCTGGTGCATGGCGTGGCCGACCACGCCCCGGATGCCGTCGGAGAGTGGGCCCTGACAGTCGCGGAAGCGGAGCGCGACCTCGCTGAGCGGTTCAACATCCTGCTAGCCACCGAGACCGGGGTTATCACGAAGACCATTGGAGATACGCACCTCGTTGCTCTCGACGGAGGCGGCGTGGAACGGGTGCCCTCCGTGCGCGTCGTGGCCGTAGCGGAAAAAGGCCGTGCGGTGGCTCTGGAAAGAGTGAGGGTGAAAGCACAGGAGCTCGATTACGTCATGCCGCTTGAGACCACTCCCGACAAGCAGGACCTTGAGCTTGCCGCCTGGTTCGCTGAGATGCGGGCTCCGGCCACAACCACGGAAACAGTCGTGGAGGACGAGAGCCACCACGAGCCGCTTCCGTTCCGGCGCCGCTCGGCGCCGCGTACGGCACGCTGGCATGGCGCCAGCACGATGGCGCGAGTCCCGACCGCCGGGTAGGCGTGTTCGACGCACTCGGAGACGGGCCGTACTACACGGACCCTGCCGGGGACGTTCTCTTCGGGGACATCTTCGAGGGGACGTTCTTCTTGGACCTCTTCGCCCGCGCGGACGCGGCACTCATGGGCGGAGGGGCCGTGCCACCACATCTCGCGCCGAAGGTAGGCGCTTGGATGAATGAGAAGCTGGAGGAGGGCGACCTCGACCTCTTCAGCCCGGGTTTCACGCCAAAACAGGCGAACCGCTACGCGCTCGGGCACGCCTCCTTCTTTCCCGACGCGGATACCCACCGGGCCATCCTCATCAGCGACAGCTGCCTCACCGCCACCGCACTCGCACAAGGTCGGCAGAAGCGGAGCGTGAGTGGCCGGCTCCTTTTCGCACCCGTGCGCCGCGTGGAGCAAGAGGTCTGGGAAGGACTCGCTGAAGATGTCGACTTCGAGCGGTTCCCCCTGCCTCCCGATGACCGCCTACCGCAACACAGCGTCGTTGAGCTCCGGCACTCCTTCATGGTCGAGGCGCGCGCAATCAAGGACTACTCGGGGGCACGCATAGCCAGTCTCACACCCGAGCTCGCCGAGGAGTTAGAGGCGCACTGGGCGGCGTATGCGACCCGACGGGGACCACGCGCGTATGAGCGCAACACCTTCAAGGTCGCGGTGCTGCTCGCTGGCAGTGAGCAGCCCGAAGAGGGGGACGAGATGGTCGGTGACGCCATAGCGGCCGTGCTCGACCTCGCTTGGGTTCTAGAGGGGGCCGACCTTGAGGAAGTCTCAGACGCCGAGGAAGCAGTGCGGCTCATGGATGGAGACCCAGGTGAGCTCACGCCCCCGCTTCTGGAGCGCGTTGAGCGGCGTCTCCGTGACCTCGCCGGAGCTGCGCAAGAAGCCGCCGAAGCTGTCGCCGCACGCCGGTAGGCGGCGAGCCCACACGAGGCCCGCTTAGCGCTTTAGACAACGCCCCTCGACGCGGTCCACGGACGCCGCTCTACAAGCGGGTTTGGTCGATTCTTAGAGGAGCCCTACCTAAGAAAGAGCCTCCCCCTTGAGTAAGGCCATCGGGGAGGCTCTTCTAGTACACGCGGGGTGTCAGACGATGACGGCGTCCACGCCGCCGAGGTTCGCGAAGTCGCGGTCGCGTGTGATGAGCGGAAGTTCGTGGGCGGCCGCGGTCGCGGCGATGAGCGC
Source organism: Thermoleophilaceae bacterium (assembly GCA_050694635.1). GTDB lineage: Bacteria > Actinomycetota > Thermoleophilia > Solirubrobacterales > Thermoleophilaceae > JACVRW01. The sequence goes on along the minus strand of JBOGXT010000342.1, from coordinate 3,702 downwards.
GTCCGCCGTTGCGAGCTTCTTCCCGCGGTGGCGTCTGGTGGCGGCGACCAGGCGACCGTAATGCGGGGCGACGTGCGCGTCGACGGGGAGCGCGGCGAAGCGCCGTTCGGCGAACACGAGCGTGGCGAGGCGGCCGGGGCGCTGCTCGTCGGTGGCGGTGAGGACGCCATGGTGCAGGCCGCAGAGCGTCACTGCGGAGATCGCGGCCTCGTCAGGTGGATCCTCGAGCGTGAAGTCTTCGCCGCGCGCGAGCGCGATGACGAACGAGGTGTCGAGGAGAGCTCGCTTCACGCGAAGGGGTCGCGCGGGACCTCGTCGAGCTGCCGCAGCTCTTCGTCGAGCCGATCCTCGGGACCCATCAGGCCTCGCAGGTCTCGGACGATCTCGTCGAACGGCGCGAATTGCTGGACGCGATCCACCGGGACGAGCTCGGCGACCGGATGGCCGTGGACGGTGATGCGGAGCCGTTCGCCGGCCTCTACGCGGCGCAGCAGCCCCGCGGTGTTGTTGCGAAGCTCGCGTTGCGGGACATCCGTAGCCATTGGGCTACATCGTAGCGCGGCGGACGCCGCGCGAACTTGCGGGTTTGGCACGTCGATCTTCTTACCGCCGTTCCCGGCGTCCGTGTTCTCGCTGGCTTTGCCTAGCAGTCGGAGGATGGCCTCGAGCTGGCGCTGGCGCCGGCTCCCGTCCGGGTCGTTGTCCTCGGTGAGCGGGGTGATCTTCCACGTGACTGTGAGCTTGGGCTGGTTGGAGCCGGGCACCTTCTCGAATTCGTGGCCGACCGCGCTTCCCCCTTTCACGACCCGCTAACGGCCAAGCCTGATCCAGCGGCTGCTCGTTCAAGCTCCCTGTCGGCGAGTACGGTAGGCGCCATGTCGTGGTTCCTGGTTCCGCTGCAATGCGCAGGACCGTTCGGCCTGGACACGCGCGAGGCGCTCCACGAGCTCGCCGACGACCTGACTGCCGTCGTCAGCGTCACGGAGGGCGATGCGGACCCCGCGTCGGACCGGCGGACGTTTGAACTCGTGCTTGCTATCGATGCGCAGGATGCGGGGGCGGCGGCGGCGCGCGTGCCAGCGATCTTTGCGGCGGGTCCCGACTTCGAGTTCGTCTCGGTGGGCGAGGTCTCCGAGAGCACGAACCCGCGAGCGCTCGGCGCGGAGGCGCTGGACATCCTGCGCGATGCGGCTGACGAGCTACGCGATGAGCTGCGTGAGGACATCCAAACGCTCCCTGCGGGCGGGCGGTACGACGACACCTTCGCGGTGAGCGAGCACCTTCCGGTGGTGTATGCGCGCCATTACACGCCTGAGCTGGTCGCCCATTGGGCAGGGAGTGTCGAGACCGTCGCGCACAAGCTCGCGGCGTATCCGAATACGTACCTGGCCAGCACCGCCGAGGAGCTCGCCGGCCACGCGCTCATCGGTCGCTGCGAGGCGCTCATCGACGAGCGCGAGGAAGAGCTCAACGACCCTGACGCCGTGCGCGAGAAGTTCTCCGAGGCACACGACCTCGCCTTCGAAGACCACGATGTCCTGCTGCTGTTCGACGCCCGCTTCGACGGTATCGAGGACAGTGACGTCGGGGAGATGATGGGGATGGCGAACCTGCACGTCCGCGATTGGTTCATGCCGTTTCGCTCCGATGACTGAGCGGCAGGAGTCCCGCGGACACCGTCGAACCGGTTGGCGTGAGCACCACCCGCCCCGCCCCGCTGGATACCGAGCATCGAGAGCGACTTCTCCGTGCCGCAGCTGAGCGCTCGCTCGGCGAGCGGCTGCTGGCCCATCTCGTCCTTGGCGAGGGACTGACCCTCGCCCAGGCCGTCGCCGTGCGCGGCTCCGACCTCTGCGACGGCGCGGTGACCGTCACGACCAAGACCGGAAAACGTGAGACGCGGGGTCTGTCCCCGCCAGCCGCGGAGCTCGCTCTCCGCGCCGTCCAGGATACGGCGGCCGACGCCATGCTTGTCACCGGACGGTCCGGTCGTCCGCTATCGACCGCCGCGGCGCGCGAGATCCTCCTCGGTCTCGCCCGCACGTGCGGCGTGCCGGTGCGCTCCGTGCACCAGCTGCGCGCCGAGCGCCGGGTCGTCGCCGCAGCCTAACGGCGATCCGGCAGCCGCGCGGCAGCCCGGCACCTATCGAGGCCCGATGCCTCGATGAGCTCGTGGTCGAGTGGGATGGGGGTGCTGTCCACGCTGCAGAGGCGCGCCGGTGCAACGCAGATCGGCCACCGCGGCGTGTCACCGGTCAAGAACGTCGTCTTGGTGGGTCGAGGCCTCGTAGGGCCGCCTCGCGATCGTCGATCACGAAGATGTCCTGACGCCACTGACCGGGCCAAGCGCCAAGAAGGCAATCGCCAGCGCGTGCGGTCTCCACCATCTCCCGCTTCTCCCCGATGGTTTGAGCCTGCGAAATGGCCCCGCTCGCTGAGATGCGGATCAGCGTCACGTCGCCGGCGCGCCGGGGAAAGACGTCGGAGGAATCACTCGTTCGCCGCAGTGATGACGTGTCGAACTCCATCCAGAGAAGAAACTAACCCGCCGAGGCGCTACGGCACCTACACCGACCGCAGCACGAGGTCGTCCACACCGCCGACCCGGGCCCCGGCATCGGCCCCCCGACTCCGAGACACGGGTCGTTGTCCTCGGTAAGCGGTGTGTTCTTCCAGGTGAGCGCGAGCTTGGGCCGGTCCGGGCCGGGCACCCCCTGGAATTTGCGGCCGGACGTGCGCTCCCCTGTCACGATACGTCGACGGCTAAGCGTGCCGGCCGAGATGCCGGTAGGCGCTCAGGCGCTCATCACTCGGGTCGGTCGGCCAGGGCCGACGGCACACCAGCGTCACGAAGCAGTCAGAGCCGAATGGACTCAGCGGCCGTGGCAGTGCTTGAACTTCTTACCGGACCCACATGGGCATGGGTCGTTGCGGCCGGGCTTGGGCGCGAGGCGACGAATGTGCCCGTGCTCTTCGAGCCGAGCCTCGGCGTCGGCCCGCATCTGCTCAAGCTCCGAGTGGGCCTCCCAGATGCTTTGGAACACCTGCTGCTGTTCGGAAGTCAGAGGTTCGGGCGCATCCGCGTCCGGGTTGAAGAACACGGGGTCGTTGGGGCCGGGCTCTCGGCCGAACTTGGCGATGAACCGCTTGCGCTGCTCCTCGAGTGCCCACTTCGCGCCGGCCGTGAGCTCGATCTCACGGACCTCTCCCTCAGAGACGGTCATCGTGCCGCCGCTCATCGCCCACGGGTCGTCAGGGAAGCTCGCCAAGTAGTCGCCGCCAGGCAGCGGCTCAGGCATTTCGCAGCCGAGGCGCTGGTAAACGAGCTCGGTCAGGTCGATGCCTTCCAGGCCCTCGGGGGCCTCGTTTCCCGCCTTGGCGACGAGGTACATCGCTCGCGCGAACGCGCTCCCGCCGTCGGCGGCCCCGAACAGGCGGCCCTGCTCGAACTTGAGGGCCATTGCCATCGACGTCTTCGCGCCGGAGGTATACGACGACTTTACTGAGCTGCTGAGCTTCTGCCAGCGCGCGCAGCGGCGGTCCCAGGAACCCGCCCAGGTTGTCGCTACTCAGTGTCGCGTCGTCGGGTAGCGGGTCAAGCTCCGAGGTCATGTCGTCGACGGGACCGCCCTCGTTGAAGGCGTCGACAGCCTCGTCTAGCCCCTCTCTATCGAGAAACGCCACGATGACGTGGCCGTAAAC
>JBOGXT010000341.1:0-2229 GCA_050694635.1 Thermoleophilaceae bacterium | reverse complement strand
ACCCAGAGGTCGAGCTCCTGCGGATCCCCGACCACCATCGCCGCGAGCTCGGCGGTCACCCGGTTGGCGCCAAGCGTGACGGCGCCGAGCGCCGCCGAGGCCACCAGGTCGGGGTCGGGGTCCAGCGCGGGGTGAAGCGCCGAGGCGATCTCCAGGTTCTTCAACCGCGCCACGGCCGAGGGCGCCTCGGTCTCCTCCAGGATCTTCAACAGCTCCCTTCCCGTTCGGTCGGCAGAGACCGTGGACAGCGCCCCCGACCCCACCGCCTCGCGGGCGAGCACCTCGGTGTCGGGCTCGAATCCGAAGGCGAGGCGCGCCTCGAACCGCACTCCACGCAGCAGCCGGGTCGGATCGTCGATGAAGCTCTTGTCGTGGAGCACGCGCAGGAGGCCGGCTTCCAGGTCGGGGAGGCCACTGTGCGGATCGTAGAGGTGCCCTAGATCGTCGCCCTTCAGCGCGATCGCCATGGCGTTCACCGCGAAGTCGCGCCGGGCCAGGTCCTCGCGCAGCGAGGCCGCCTCGACCCGCGGCAATGCGCCCGGCTCCTCATAGGTCTCGCGGCGCGTCGTCACGAGGTCGACCTCGACTCCGCCGAGCCGCACGATCGCGGTGCGGAAGCGCTCGTGCTCGCGCACCTCGCCGCCGAGCCGGTCGGCGAGCGCACGCGCCACCAGCGGAGCGTCCCCCTCCACCGCCAGGTCGGGCCCGCGCTCCGGCCGCTCCCCGCGGAGCAGGTCCCGCACCCAGCCACCGACCAGGTACGTGGGCGGCAGCCCGTCGAGCGCAGGCAGCAGCCGCTCCATGCCGGGGAGCCTCCGGACGCGCTCGCGGAGGTCCGCGGCGCTCACAGCCGCACCGGGATGCCCGCCTCGCGCATGCGCTCCTTCGCCTCGCGCACCGTGTGCCGGCCGTAGTGGAAGATCGACGCGCAGAGCACCGCGTCGGCGCCCCCCTCGACGACCGCGTCCACGAGGTGGTCGAGCGCCCCGGCGCCGCCGCTGGCGATCACCGGCACCTCCACCGCGTCCGCGACCGCACGCGTCAGCTCCAGCTCGTAGCCGTCCTCGGTGCCGTCGCGGTCCATGCTTGTCAGCAGGATCTCCCCCGCGCCGCGCTCGACCCCCTCGCGGGCCCACTCGACGGCATCGCGCCCGACCGGGCGCCGCCCGCCCTCGACGTAGACGCCGTAGGAGCCGTCGTCCTGACGGCGCGCGTCGATGGCCAGCACGACGCACTGGGCGCCGAACACCTCGGCCATCTCCGACAGCAGCTCGGGACGGGCGACGGCGGCGGAGTTGACCGACACCTTGTCGGCGCCGGCGTCGAGCACCGCCTGGGCGTCGCGCGCCGAGCGCACGCCGCCGCCGATCGTGAACGGGATGAAGACGTCGTCGGCGCAGCGCCGCGCCAGCTCGGCGACCGTCTCGCGCCGCTCGTGGGAGGCGGTGATGTCGAGGAAGACGATCTCGTCCGCCCCCTCGTCCTGGTAGCGCGCCGCAAGCTCGACCGGGTCGCCGGCGTCGCGCAGGTCGACGAACTCGACGCCCTTGACGACGCGGCCCTTGTCGACGTCCAGGCACGGGATCACGCGGCGCAGCAGCATCAGGACACCGATCCGCGCGCATCCGGCCGAGCCGGCTGGCTTTGGCTGAGCGCGGCCTGACCGTCGCGAACCGTGAAGCGCTCTTCGTAGAGCGCCTTGCCCGAGATCACGCCGGCGAGGTTGACGAGCCTCATGTCCCGCAGCGCCTCCAGGTCCTCCAGGGAACCGATCCCGCCCGAATATAGGAAGCGCCCCCGCACCGCCTGCGAGACCCGCCGCACCTCCTCCAGGTCCGGCCCCTCGAGCATCCCGTCGCGGTCGACGTTCGTGTACACGAAGCGCGTTGCGCCGCGCTGCTGCATGCGCCGGATGGCGCCCTCGCCGGGCATCTGGGTCTCCCGGGTCCAGCCGGCCACCGAGACCCGCCCGCCGCGGACGTCCACTCCCACCAGGATGCGGGAGGTGAACGCCGACAGGGCCTCGTCGAGCAACTCCGGGTCCGTGAACGCCGCCGTGCCGAGCACCACCCGCGCCGCCCCGGCGACCAGCGCGCGCCGGATCGAGGCGATCGAGCGCAGGCCGCCGCCCAGCTCCACCGGCACGTCGAGCTCCCCGGCGATCCGCTCTACGTGGTGCAGGTTGACCGGCTCGCCCTCGCGTGCGCCGTCGAGGTCGACCACGTGCAG
>JBOGXT010000340.1:0-5502 GCA_050694635.1 Thermoleophilaceae bacterium | reverse complement strand
TTCTTCCACGCATACTGGCGTCGCCCGGGGGCTTATCTCGACGCGCGGGTGAGAGCGGGGATCTCCGTGTTCGCGCGGCTGACCCCGGAGGAGGTCGAGAAGGGCGTGGAGCGGCTGAAGGCAGATCTGGACAGCGGCGAGTGGCGGCGCCGCAACGCGGAGCTGCTGGACCGGGACGAGCTGGACGTCGGCTACCGGCTGCTGGTGGCCGGCTGAGCCGGACCCCGCGGGCGGGGGCCTTGTCAACTATCTCGACCGACTTTACCTAGGTTCGTGCTAGGTTCTCCGCTCTTAGTCGATTGACAAGGTGGACAATGAAACGGACTCACCCTCGAATCGTCGGATCGCCGCCCGCCGCGAAGCGGTGGCTGAGCGCCGTGCTGCAGCTGAGCGCGGCGCTGGGGCCACGCGCCGCGCGGCGTCTACGCGTGGCCCTGCTTGCCCTCGTCGCCCTCGCCGCGGCCATCGTGGTCGCCGGCTGCGGCGGCTCGTCGACCGCTTCCGAGGCCGGTGGGGATGGCAGTGGCGGCAAGTTGACCCTCGTCGCCTATTCGACTCCCGAGGAGGCCTATCGGGAGCTGATCCCCGCGTTCAACAAGACCCCGAAGGGCGAGGGCGTCGGGTTCGATCAGTCCTACGCCTCGTCGGGCGAGCAGTCGCGCGCCGTCGAGGGCGGCCTGCCCGCGGACGTCGTCGAGTTCTCGCTCGAGCCCGACATCACTCGGCTCGTCGACGCGGGGCTCGTGGAAAAGAACTGGAGCCAGAACGAGTACGACGGCATGGTCACCGACTCGGTCGTGGTATTCGCCGTCCGCAAGGGCAACCCGAAGAGCATCAAGACCTGGGACGACCTGGTCAAGCCCGGCGTCGAGGTGATCGAGCCCAACCCATTCACGTCGGGCGGCGCCAAGTGGAACATCATGGCCGCCTACGGCGCCCAGCTCGAGCAGGGCAAGTCCGACCAGGAGGCCACCGACTACCTGGCCCAGCTGTTCGAGCACGTGCCCGTACTCGACAAGAGCGCTCGCGAGGCCCTCCAGACCTTCTCGAGCGGCAAGGGCGACGTCCTCCTCGCCTACGAGAACGAGGCGATCCTCGCCCAGGAGCAGGGCGAGGAGCTCGACTACGTCATCCCAGACGAGACGATCCTGATCGAGAACCCGGTCGCGGTCGTCAACGAGTCGAAGAACCCGGACACGGCGCAGGCTTTCGTCGACTTCCTCTACACGAAGGAGGCACAGGAGATCTTCGCCGGCAAGGGCTACCGCCCGGTCGTGGACGGAGTGACCGGCGGGACCGACTTCCCGGACCCCGCCGCCCTGTTCGAGATCGACAAGCTCGGCGGGTGGGAGAAGGTGAACTCCGACTTCTTCGACCCTGAGAACGGCAAGATCGCCGAGATCTTCCAGGCCCAGGGGAAGAGCACTGCCTCCGACTAGCGAAGCGACGGCAGGCCGTGTGCCGACGGCCCTCCCGTTCCCGGGGGCGGCCCTCGGCCGCGGCGTCGCCATGGCGTATCTCAGCGTCGTGGCCCTCATCCCGCTGGCCGCGGTGGTGGACAGCTCGCTCTCCGGCGGGCTCGACGCCTTCTGGACCGCCGTCACCAACGAACAGGCGGTCGCGGCGCTGCGGCTGACGCTGATCGCCTCGCTGATCGTGGTCGCGATCAACGCGGTCACGGGCACCCTGATCGCCTGGGTGCTGGTGCGCGACGAGTTCCCCGGCAAGGGCATCGTCAACTCGCTGATCGACCTGCCGTTCGCGCTCCCCACGATCGTGGCCGGCCTCACGTTGCTTGCCTTCTATGGGCCGGACAGCCCTGTCGGCATCAACGTCGCCTTCACCAAGGCGGCCGTAGTGCTGGCCCTGCTGTTCGTGACCCTGCCGTTCGTGGTTCGGGCCGTGCAGCCGGTGCTGCTCGAGCTCGACCGCGAGATGGAGCACGCCGCCGAGTCGCTCGGAGCGAGCCGGGCGACGGTCTTCCGCCGCATCGTGCTCCCCAACCTGCTGCCCGCGATCATCGCCGGCGCGGGGCTCGCGTTCGCCCGCGCGGTCGGCGAGTTCGGGTCGCTGGTGCTGATCACCGGCAACATCCCGTTCGACACCCAGGCGGCCTCGGTCTTCATCTTCGGCCAGGTCGAGAGCGACAACACCATCGCCGCGTCCGCGGTGTCGGTGGTGCTGCTCCTGGTGGCGCTGGCCCTCCTGCTGCTCTTCGGCTGGCTCTCGAAGAGGGCGCTCCGGCATGAGGAGTAGGTACGTCCTGCGCTTCCTCGCGCTGGGCTACCTCGTCGCGCTGCTGGCGATCCCGGTCGGGCTGGTCTTCATCAACGCCTTCCAGGACGGGATCGGCGCGGCGTGGGACGCCGTCACCACCCCCGAGGCCCAGCACGCCTTCTACCTGACCTTCGTGATGGTCGCCGTGGCTGTGCCGCTCAACACGATCTTCGGCGTGCTCTGCGCGCTCGCAATCGTGCGAGAGCGCTTTCGCGGCCGCGCCCTCCTGAACGCGATGGTGGACCTGCCCTTCGCCGTCTCGCCGGTGGTGGTCGGCCTCGCGCTGCTGCTGGTCTACGGCCGCCGCGACGGCTGGGTCGGCGAGTGGCTGGCCGAGCGGGGCATCCAGGTGATCTTCTCCACCCCCGGCATGATCCTGGCGACGATGTTCGTGTCGCTGCCGTTCGTGGTGCGCGAGGTCGTGCCGGTGCTGCGCGAGATCGGCACCGAGCAGGAGCAGGCCGCGGCCACACTCGGCGCCGGCGGCCTCCAGACCTTCTTCCGGGTCACGCTGCCCGCGATCAGGTGGGGCGTCGCCTACGGGGTGGTGCTGACCACGGCGCGCGCGCTCGGCGAGTTCGGGGCCGTCAGCGTGGTGTCGGGAAAGATCTCCGGCCAGACGCAGACCGCCACGCTGTTCGTGGAGGAGCGCTTCCAGCGCTTCGACCTGACCGGCGCATACGCCGCCTCCGTAGTGCTGGCGCTGCTCGCCCTCGCCACGCTCCTCGCCATGAACGTGATCAAGCCCAAGGAGGCCGATACATGAGCATCGTCGTCGACTCGGTCTCGAAGACCTTCGGCGACTTCGTCGCGCTCGACGACGTCTCCCTCGAGGTCCGCGACGGATCGCTGACCGCCCTGCTCGGCCCCAGCGGCGGCGGCAAGTCCACGCTGCTGCGCGTGATCGCCGGCCTCGAGCTGCCGGACACTGGGACCGTGAAGATCGGCGGGCAGGACGCCACGCGCACGCCCCCGCAGCGGCGCAACGTGGGCTTCGTGTTCCAGCACTACGCGGCCTTCAAGCACATGACCGTGGCCAAGAACGTGGCCTTCGGGCTCACGATCCGCAAGCGGCCGAAGGAGGAGATCCAGGCGCGGGTCGACGAGCTGCTCGAGCTCGTGCACCTCCAGGGCTTCGCGCACCGCTACCCCTCGCAGCTCTCGGGCGGCCAGCGCCAGCGCATGGCGCTCGCCCGCGCGCTCGCCGTCCAGCCGCGCGTGCTGCTCCTGGACGAGCCGTTCGGCGCGCTCGACGCCACCGTGCGCAAGGAGCTGCGCGCGTGGCTGCGCCGGCTCCACGACGAGGTGCACGTGACGACGGTGTTCGTCACTCACGACCAGGAGGAGGCCATGGAGGTGGCCGAGCAGATCGTGGTGCTCGACCAGGGCCGGATCGAGCAGGTGGGCACCCCGCGCGACCTCTACGAGCGGCCGGCCAACGACTTCGTTATGCGCTTCATCGGCCCGGTGAGCGAGATCGCCGGCCGCTGGATCCGCCCGCACGACGTGGAGATCCTGCTCGAGCGCAGCGAGGGCGCAGCCGAGGCCATGATCGAGCACATCATCCACCTCGGCTTCGAGGTGCGCGTGGAGCTGTCGCTGGGCGAGGGCGATCCAACCTGGGTCCAGACCACCCGCAGCCGGGCCGAGGAGCTCGAGCTGGTCGAGGGTCAGATCGTCTGGCTGCGGGCGGAGACCGAGAGCGAGCCCGTCACCGCCTGAGCCAGGCGTCGGGCGGCTCGGTCAGCCGCTGGACGTTCTGGGGCAGGCGACCCTCCACGACCTCGGCCAGCGTGAGGTCGTCGAGCACGCTGCGCAGGCTGGCCCGCACCGCGATCCAGACCGTCTGCAGGTGCTCCGCGGCGCCGTCGTACGAGACCGACTCGGGCGGCTCGCCGCGCACGCTCGCGAGCGGGCCCTCGACGGCGCGGATCACCTCGCCGAGCGTCACGTCGGCCGCGCCGCGGGCCAGCCGGTAGCCGCCCTCGGCCCCACGCTGGGCGTGCACGATGCCGGCGTGGCGCAGGTCGATGAGGATGTTCTCGAGGAACTTCAGCGGGATGTTCTGGGCCCGGGCGATCCGCTCGCCCTTGACCAGGCCGTCGTCGACCGTGGCCAGCTCGAGCACCGCCCGCACCGCGTAGTCGGCCTTCGCCGTGACCTTCACGCGGTGGAGGATAGAAACCCGTGCGCACCCGGCCAAGCCGGGTGCTTCCGGCTAGGCTGCCGCCGTGGACGTCGAGGCCATCAAGCAGCGCCAGGCATTCATCTGGGCTCAGGGCGACTACTCGGTGCTGTCCCGCCAGCTCGCGCCCGCCGCCCAGGTGCTCTGCGACGCCTGCGCCGTGTCGGCCGGTCAGGAGGTGCTCGACGTGGGTGCCGGTGACGGCAACCTCGCGTTCGCCTGCGCGCGCGAGGGCGCGAGCGTCGTGGCCTGCGACATCTCCACCGGGATGGTCGAGCGCGGCCGCGCCCGCTCCGAGGCCGAGGGCTACGCCGTCGAGTGGGTCGAGGCGGACGCCGAGGCGCTCCCGTTCGAGGACGCGCGCTTCGACTGCGTCGGCTCGGTCTTCGGCGCGTTCCTGGCACCGCGCCCCGAGGTCGTGTCGCGCGAGCTGTTCCGGGTGGTGCGCCCGGGCGGCACCGTCGGCCTGACCGTGTGGACACCGGACGGGGTCATGGCCGAGATGTTCGGGATCGGGCGCCGCTTCGCCCCTCCCGACCCGGACCTCATTCCCTCCGAGCGCTGGGGCGACGAGGCCACCGCGCGCGAGCGGCTCGAGCCGCTCGCCTCGCACGTCGAGGTCGAGCGCCACCGGCTGGTCTTCGCCGGCGACTCGCCGCGGGCCTTCCTCGAGGAGTTCGGCGCCGCGGCGCCGACGATGGCGGCCGCGCGCCAGACGCTTCCGCCGGAACGCTTCGAGGAGCTGCGCTCGCAGATGGGCGAGCTGATGGAGCGCCACAATGCGGCGGACGACGGCTCGCTGAGGGTGGAGGCGCAGTACGCGGTGATCGTCGCGCGCAGGCGCGGGTAGCGCCCTGGCCACTCGCCTGCTGCTCGAGTACGACGGCTCGGGGTTCGCGGGATGGGCGCGCCAGCCCGGCCTGCGGACGGTCCAGGGCGTGCTGGAGGACGCGATCGCCACGGTGCTGCGCCGGGAGGTGACGCTCACGGTGGCCGGGCGCACCGACCGCGGCGTGCACGCGCGCGGCCAGGTGGCGAGC
>JBOGXT010000339.1:0-2657 GCA_050694635.1 Thermoleophilaceae bacterium | reverse complement strand
GCGTGCCGCCGCCCGCCACAGTCAACTCGCCGCAGTCCGATGCGAAGGCGCCGGTGCGCCGGGCCAGGGGCGCGTCGAGATTCGGCACCCAGAGCTCGCCGATGGCGACCGAGCGCAGCGGCTGGGCCGGCTCCCTGGGCGGCCGCAGAGCGACCACCCGAATGACGACGCGCCGGGCCCGGACGCGCCGCGGCAGCCGGACGTGGCCGTCCCGCTCGACCGGCACGGGGCCGTAGCGTCGGCCCTTTGCCATCAGCTCGATCGCGGCCGGTGAGGGGTGCACGCCGGGGCCGGGCAGGAGGAGGAGGTGCCGGACGCTCACCGGACGCGGCGAGCGCCACTCGATCCAGCCTTGCCGCTGTGACGACCAGTCGCCGATCCACGCCGTGCTCGGATCGCCGTCGAAGGCCGACGACGCCCGGCTGCCCGGCACTCCCTCGAAACGCGACGACGAGCTGAAGCGCCAGCCGCGCGGCATCCCCAGGAGCCGATCGATCGCCGGATCGGCGTCCGGGCGAGCGCTGGCCCAACCGCCGAGGCGAAAGCGGCGCGTAGCGGGCAGCTCAATCGTGCGTTCGATCCCGGGCTCGGCGTCGACCATGTCGAGTGGATCGCCGGCCTGAGGATCGCCGGCGATCTTGCCCGCCCGGTAGGGAAAGTCCGCCGTTGTCCGCTGGAGCAGCACCAGCAGCGGGCTGGGCGAGAGGTCGAGCCCGCGCGCCTCGCGCGCGGCGACGAGCGGGGTGCGCAGGCTCTCGCGCACGCGCAGGCCCGGGATGTCGAGCTCGGTGAGCCCGCCGTTCACCTCGGCAAAGCCGCCGCCGGCGCCCCTTACGCGCAGCTTCAGCGTGGACACCTCGGGCTCGCCGAGCGGCAGGTCGTTCCAGCCGCTCTCAACCGGGAAGCCGCGCTCGGGGCCGCCGTTCACCGAGATCGCAACCAGGCGCGTCTGCGCGATCGCGTCCTGGTGCGGGAGCACGCGCAGCGAGCCAATCGGGCGCGGCCTGCTCAGCTTCAGCTCGAAGTAGCTGTTCTTGCTCTCCACGCCGGCGCCGGCGAGCCAGGCGGTCTCGTAGTCCCCGTCGAGCGCCGCGTACGGGCGGTACTGTGGGTAGATCGCGAAGCGGCGGTCGAGCGGACCTCGCAGCCAGTCGAGCCCCGAGTAGGTGGCGACGGTGCGCCCCGCCGTCCCGCGCCCGGCGAACAGCCCAAACGGCGGCCAGTCGAGCGGGATCGGGTGCCCGCCGCCCAGCGTCCAGGCCCGGTTCTCCCGCATGCGGTTCGGATCCACGGGACGCCACCGGTTGGAGTCCGTGATGACGATCCGCGCGCCCTCGTCGACGAGCCGCGCAAGCTCGGTCCGGTCGAGGTCGCCCGCGTAGAACAGCGCCCGCTCCGGATCGAGCCTCCCCGCCGCCGCCAACTCGGTCACACCCTCGCCGTCCCCGTCCAGCACGACCGGCCGCTCCTGGCGATGAACGCGGACGATGCCGGGGCCGCTCGCGCCGGGCCCCTCGACGCGGCGCAGGTCCGGGAGCGCCGCGGCTTGGCCGCTCCAGCCCGGGTTGGGCATGTACCGCCGCATCTCGCCGTAGGTCCCGAGCACGTTCCCGAGGTCCTGGCCGGCCAGCGCCTGCTCGACGCGGGCGGGCTCGAGCGAGCCGCTCTGCGGAACGCGCTGGTCGGCAGCAAGCAGCAGCTGTCCCACGCCCATCAGTCGCAGCAGCGGGTCGAGCTGGCCGGGCACCAGCCGTCCCTGCTGGACCAGGTCGTCCACGTAGGTCTGGAGCTCGCTCGCCCGTTGGTCCGCGTAGCGGGTGACCTCGCGGACGAGGACGGGGCGCTCGCTCAGCGCGGGCGCGACGCTGGTCACCGTCTCGCCGAAGCGATACCAGGCGAAGAGCGAGCCGGGGAGGATCATCAGCCGGTGATCCTCCGGGGTCGTGCGCTCCGCCGCGGCGACGGCGTCGTACCACTGGCGCGGCACCTGGTCGTACGCCCGCCCCGGATCGATGGCCCGGCCCTGGAGGAGAGGGAGTGCGAACAGCGCGGGGATGGCGAGCGCGACGCCCGGAGCCCAGGCCGGCAGCCGCACGCCACGCGGGTGCCCGCGCACGGCCCAAAACAGCCGCAAGAGCGCCGCGAAGCCGGCGCCGCCGAGGCACGCGAGGCCGAGCGCGACCAGAGGAGCGGCCTTGTACGTGGTCCGCAGGAAGCGAACCGGCTCGAAGCTCGCGTAGACCTGCTCCATCGCTTCGCGCATGGGCGCCCCGTCCGGGAAGCCGAGCGCCATGAACACGAGCGCGGCGCAGGCGAGCAGGCCGAAGAACGGCCCGTACTCCCAACGGCGCGTCCAGCGCAGGCAACCGAAGGCGATCAGCGGCACGAGGAAGCCGGCCACGATCACGGCGAGGCTGAACAGATAGGTGGGGGCGATCGACATGACCGGCTCGGAGCCGACCGCGATGTACATCAGCCAGAAGCCGAGCAGCCGCAGCGACTCCGACATGCTGGGGGTGGCCCAGATCGCGCTCGGCTGCTCGGTGTAGCTGAGGAAGTCGCCGCCGTAGCGGGACTGGAGCACGGCCGGGATCGCCCACCATGCGCAGGCGACCAGCGAGGCGACGCCGGCGCGCCAGCCGAACGAGAGCAGGGCC